>JALYMR010000187.1 GCA_030773615.1 Actinomycetota bacterium | reverse complement strand
AGCGAGGGCTGGGCCTTGACGTGCTCGCCGTCGATGACGAACACGGAGAGGTCGTCGTAGCCCTTGAAGTCCGGGCTCGTGGTCTGCACGACGTAGAAGTCGGCGAAGCCGCCCGACGTCGTCCACGACGCCTTCTTGTTGACCTTGAACCCGCCGTTCTCGCGCTCCGCTCGCGAGGAGAAGGGGTACCAGAAGTGCGAGCCCGTCTCGGGGTCCGAGTACGACAGGGTGCCGATCTTGCCGCTGTTGAGCGGCCGGATGTACTTGTCGACGAGCGCGTCGGTCGGCCGCAGCATGATCGTGGCCACGGCGGCCATGTGCATGACGTAGCACATGGCCGTGGAGGCGTCGCCGTAGCGGGCGATCGTCTCGCAGGTCATCGCGTAGGCGACGTGGTTCTCGCCCATGCCCCCGTACTCCTTGGGCACGGTGAGCGCCAGGAACCCGTGCTCCCCGAGGAGCTCGAGGTTGCGCCGGGGGTACAGCAGCTCATCGTCCGAGCGCTTCGCGTTGGCGCGCATCTCCTTCTCGCACAGGTCGATGAGCGTCTGGCGCAGCTCCTTCTGCCGGTCCGTGAGCATCCAGTCGGGGTCCCAGGTCTCGTCGACCCCCCAGAACGGCTCCCCACCCCACGTCTTCTCCGCCATCGTCGTCCTCCCCGCAGGACCGCGCGCGGTCCGTTGCACGTATTGGTGCAAGCCTAACTCGGCGGGGTGAGCGCGTCCACGGATGGAGAGAACGCACACCGCCAGCCGGCCGATTGTGCCCACCTCCCCCATGCCGGGTGGAGGAAGCCGACATTACAATCGTCGCATGTGCGGAATCGTCGGACTGTTCAGCAAGTCGCCCGAGATCGGGGAGCGCCTCGGCGCGCACCTCGGCGCGATGCTCATCGAGATGAGCGACCGCGGGCCCGACAGCGCGGGCGTCGCCGTCTACCGCGACCCGGTGCCCGCCGGGTCGACGAAGCTCTCCCTGTTCGCCCCGCGGGCCGACTTCGACTGGCTCGCCCTGCGCGACGAGCTCGCCGAGCGGTTCGGGTCCTCCGAGGAGCCCGAGGTCCGCGCGAACAGCGCCGTCCTCGTCGCCGACGGCGAGGCCGACGAGGTGGAGGCGTGGGTGCGCGAGCGCCACCCGGAGCTCAAGGTCATGAGCTCGGGCCGCTCCATCGAGATCTTCAAGGAGATGGGCCTGCCCATCGAGTTCTACAAGCGCTTCGCCCTCGACGGGCTCCAGGGCAGCCACGGCCTCGGCCACACCCGGATGGCCACGGAGAGCCGGGTCACGACGGAGCACTCGCACCCCTTCTCCACCGGCCTCGACCTCTGCCTCGTGCACAACGGGTCGCTGTCGAACCACAACCGCCTGCGGGAGCGCCTGCGCCGCGAGGGCATCGTGTTCGAGACGGACAACGACACGGAGGTCGGCGCGGGGTACCTGACCTGGCGCCTGCGCGAGGGCGCGAGCCTCCAGGAGGCGCTGGAGGGCTGCCTGCGCGACCTCGACGGCTTCTACACCTTCGCGGTCGGCACCGCCGACGGCTTCGCGGTCCTGCGCGACCCCATCGCCGCGAAGCCCGCCGTGCTCGCGGAGACCGACGAGTGGGTGGCCATGGCCTCCGAGTACCGAGCGATCGCCGTGCTCCCCGGGGCCGAGGACGCCCGCGTCTGGGAGCCCGCGCCCGGCAAGGTGTACTCCTGGGAGCGGGAGCAGGTGGCGTGACGGCCACGAGCGGCACCCAGGTCGAGACCGTCGACCTCGCCACCTCCGAGCTGCGCGAGCTCAACGAGCGCCTGCACCGCGCCGCGGACGGCGCGCGCTTCCGCGTCCTGCACCCCGGCGGGCGCCACGCGCTCGCCGTCGGCCTCGACGCCGAGGTCGAGGTCGACATCGAGGGTCCGGCGGGCTACTACTGCGCGGGCATGAACAAGCGCGCGACGGTTCGCGTGCGGGGCAACACCGGCGTCGGCGTCGCCGAGAACATGATTTCGGGCACGGTCGTCGTCGAGGGCAACGCGAGCGCCTCGGCGGGGTCGAGCGCGCACGGCGGGCTGCTCGTCGTCCACGGCGACGCCGCCGCGCGGTGCGGCATCTCCATGAAGGGCATCGACATCGTCGTGCGCGGCTCGATCGGGCACATCGGCGGGTTCATGGCCCAGCGGGGCACGCTGCTCGTGTGCGGCGACGCCGGCGAGGCGCTCGGCGACTCCGTGTACGAGGCCCACCTCTACGTGCGCGGCAGCGTGGCCGACCTCGGCGCCGACTGCATCGAGAAGGAGATGGACGCGGAGGGCATCGCCGAGGTGCGCGCCCTGCTCGAGCGCGCCGAGATCGACGACGTCGACCCCGCCGACTTCCGCCGGTACGGGTCCGCCCGCAAGCTCTACAACTTCCACGTCGACAACGCAGGGGAGCCCTTCCATGGCCGGTGACGGCGACGGCGTCAGCGCACCCTCGCCGCTCGCGCTGCGCGAGTCGGCGACCTACGACCGCACGGTCATCGCGGAGATCCAGCGCGCAGCGCGCACGGGCATCTACGACATCCGCGGCTGGGGGGCGAAGCGCAAGCTCCCCCACTTCGACGACCTGCTGTTCCTCGGGGCCAGCATGTCCCGCTATCCGCTCGAGGGCTACCGGGAGCGCTGCGACACCGACGTGCACCTGGGCACGCGGCACGCGAAGCAGCCCCTGCACCTCGACATCCCGGTGACGATCGCCGGCATGAGCTTCGGGGCCCTCTCGGCCCCGGCCAAGGAGGCGCTGGGCCGCGGGGCGTCGGAGGTCGGCACCTGCACGACGACGGGCGACGGCGGGATGACCGACGAGGAGCGGCGCGCCTCGAAGACGCTCGTCTACCAGTACCTGCCCTCGCGCTACGGCATGAACCCCGACGACCTGCGGCGCGCCGACGCCATCGAGATCGTCGTCGGCCAGGGCGCGAAGCCGGGCGGCGGGGGCATGCTCCTGGGCCAGAAGATCTCGGACCGCGTGGCGGAGATGCGCGCCCTGCCGAAGGGCATCGACCAGCGCAGCGCGTCGCGCCACCCGGACTGGACGGGGCCCGACGACCTCGAGATCAAGATCCAGGAGATCCGCGAGATCACGGACTGGCAGAAGCCGATCTTCATCAAGGTCGGTGCGAGCCGCCCGTTCTACGACGTCTCGCTCGCGGTGAAGGCGGGCGCCGACGTCATCGTGCTCGACGGGATGCAGGGCGGCACCGCCGCCACCCAGAACGTGTTCATCGAGCACGTCGGCATCCCCACCCTGGCCGCCATCCCGCCGGCCGTCGACGCCCTCAAGGAGCTCGGCATGCACCGCGAGGTGCAGCTCGTCGTCTCGGGCGGCATCCGCTCGGGGGCCGACGTCGCGAAGGCGCTCGCCCTCGGGGCGGACGCCGTCTCCGTCGGCGTCGCCGCGCTCATCGCGCTGGGCGACAACGCGCCCGAGCTCGAGTCCGAGTACGCGAAGATGGGCACCTCGGCGGGCTTCTACGACGACTGGCACGAGGGCCGCGACCCCGCCGGCATCTCGACCCAGGACCCCGAGCTCGCCGCCCGCTTCGACCCCGAGCTCGGCGGTCGGCGCCTGGCGAACTACCTGCGGGTGCTGACCCTCGAGACCCAGACGCTCGCGCGGGCCAACGGCAAGTCGCACGTCCACAACCTCGAGCCCGAGGACCTCGTCGCCCTCACCATGGAGGCCGCGGCGATGGCCCGCGTGCCGCTCGCGGGCACGGACTGGGTGCCCGGGCGCGACGGCGCCCGGGCCTAGGGGCAGCTCCGGTTAGCGAGGCGCGAGCCCGGCGACGGGCTCGCGTTCCTCGGCCCCCGTCCGCACGCCGGAGCCCAGGGCGCCCGCGATGCGGTCGGCGTCCTCCTGCGACGTGTTGCAGGGCTCGGCGGCCCGCTCCGCGCGGACGGCGGCGTCGTTCGTCGCCGCCACCGCGTCGCGCAGCACGCTGCCGAGCTGCCGCGACTCCGCCTCGTCGTGGACGCCATCAAGCACGACGTCGCTGCCCCGCACGAGCTCGGCGAGCGTGAGGTCGCGCCCGGAGCGCTCCCCCGTGAGGCGAAGGGCGAGCTGGGCCGAGAGGCAGCGCGCCCAGTGGCAGGTGGGTGCCCCGGTGAGGGGCACGCGAACGCGGATGCCCCGCCTCCCCCGTCGCAGCGGCTCGCCTCGCGGCGGGCCGCAGATGTCGTGGTGCTCGGGCATGTCCTCCCTCGTACGGCTGGCGCGTCGGCGTTGACGCTCGCTCTACCGGCGCACTAAGAACCGCTTTCAGAAGGGGCTGGGGCGGGCGCGGCGAACCCTTGGTTGGGGACATAACGACCAGGAGGTGAGCCGTGGCGGTGCCCGTGGTCAGCGACGAGCTGTGGGCGGTGGTCGAGCCGCTGCTGCCCGAGCGAAAGCCGCAGAAGACCGGCCGGCCGCGCATCGACGGCTGCTGCCTGAGCGGGATCTTGTTTGTGCTCGCCACCGGGATCGCCTGGGGCGACCTGCCCCAGCAGCTTGGCTACGGCTCCGGGGTGACCTGCTGGCGGCGGCTGCGTGACTGGCAGCAGGCCGGGGTGTGGGAGCGCCTGCACCGCGAGACCCTGCGGCGCCTCAACGCGGCCGGGCAGATCGACTGGACCACGTCGGTCATCGACGGCAGTCACATTCGTGCTCTTCAAGGGGGCTCTCACCGGGCCCTCGCCAGTTGACCGCGCCCGGCTGGGCTCCAAGCACAGCCTGCTCGTCGACGGCTCGGGCGTCCCGCTCGCGGTCACGCTGACCGGCGGCAACCGCAACGACGTCACCCAGCTGCTGCCGCTGCTCGAAGACCTGCACGCCCGGCCGGTCGCGGGCAAGCCCGGCCGACCCCGCCAGAAGCCCGACCTCTCGCCGACCGCGGCTATCACCACGACAAGTACCGGCGGCTGCTGTGGGCGCGAGGCATCAAGCCGGTCATCGCCCGCCGCGGCACCCAGCACGGCTCGGGCCTCGGCACGACGCGTTCGGTCGTCGAGCGCGGCTTCGCGCACCTGCACAACTTCCGGCGCCTCAGGATCCGCTACGAACGCGATCCTGCCATCCACACCGCCTTCCTCAGCCTCGCCTGCGCGATCCTCTGCTGGCGCCGCCTCACCGCATTGTGAAAGACCTTCTAAGCCTCGATCCACCGGTCTGAGCTGTCGGTGACGTCCGCCGCAGAGCGAAGAATGACCTCCTGAGCCGCGGCGGACGCTCGCCGAGCTCCCGGAACCGCCGGACCTGGTCATTGTCGACACAATGGCGCGGACGATGATTGGCCGCGATGAGAACGCCGCGAGGGACGTCGGCCAGTTCATCTACGCCGTCGACGCGCTGCGCGCGGGCAGGGCGCGCTCGTGGTCCACCACACGGGTCACCACGGCGACCGCGAGCGCGGCTCGAGCGCGCTCGGCGCGGCGGCGGACGCCAGGTTGCAGCTTGTCCGCGACGGACGGACGCCGCGGCTGAGCCTGACCAACCCGAAACAGAAGGACGCCGCCGAGCATCGGGCGATCGACCTGCAGCTCAAGCCGGTGGCGGGCTCGCTTGTGCTGTCGCGCGTGCCGCCGGAGCAGGCGGCGCGGGACACCCGGGCGACGGCCGATGACGTGCGCGAGCGAGTATTCGCGTCCGTCGTCGAGAACGCGCCCGCGTCGAAGCGGACGGTTCGTGGGTCCGTGCGGCGTCAGCAAAACGCACGTCGACCGTGCCCTCTCAGAGCTCGTGCAGGCCGATCGCATCGTCGCCACGCGCAAGGGCAGGGGTGACGGTTACGAACCGTGCCCGGATCACTGGGGCACGGTCCTGAGCGGTCGCCCGGCGGCAGTGTGCCCGGTGAGGGGGAACCCCCCGTAGGGGGGTCCCCGGCGGGCACCCTCCGCGACCTGAAGGGTGACGGGGTGCCCGACGGCCACGGTGGCGCCCTTGAAGACCGCCGGGACGTCGAGGCCAGTCCCGCCGCCGTCGCTCGTGCCGTCAGTGCGCCGAAGTGGGCAGCCCGACCTCGCCCAGGCCCCCCCGGCCCGGCGCCCTACGACCCCTTCAGCAAGAACGCGTGAGCGCCGACCGCGAGCCCTACCGGTACGGCCGACCCCTCACCCGCGCCGACGTCCTGACCGCCGACGAGGTAGCCGACCTGCTCGGCGTCGCCCGCACGACCGTGATGGGTTGGGCGAAGGCCGGGACCATCCCGTCCCGCCGCTTTGGGCGCGCCCGCCGGTTCATCCGTCAAGAGATCGAGGCGTGGATGCTCGACCCCGACCGCCGGCCCGTATGACGGCTGACCTCATGGACCGTCGCGGGAAAGCCGCTGCCCATGGAGGCCGCCTCGGCGAAACCGGCTGTGCCGCGACCTCCCAGCAGTCCGGCCAGCGCTGCAAGCGCCTCCCGGTGCCGGGTGGCCGTGTGTGCGTCATTCACGGAGGAGCCGCGCCGCAGGCTGCTCGAGCGAGCCTCGAGCGACTGCGCCATTCCGCCGCCGCCGAAGCCTGCAACACGCTCGGCGTGCCCCACCCCGCCGGGGCGTGGCCGGTGGAGCTCCCCGGAGCCCTGGCCGCCCTCAAACGCGCCCGCAAGCGTGGGCCGGCGTGGTACGTCGCCGCCACCCGCTGGCCGTGACCGCCCGGCCCCGTCTGGCGCGCCAGCTCCCCGTCCGGCCCGCCCGAAGGGGCAGTTTGTCCCCCGATTCTGTCCCCCGATCCTCGGGAACCACACGGCCCACTGGCTCTAGAACCTCGGAAGGCCCCCGCGAGCAGCGATTTACGAAGAGCGGACGACGGGCCTCGAACCCGCGACCTTCGGCTTGGGAAGCCTCCCGGGGAGTCCGGCGCCGTGCCGCCTAGTCGGCTTGCGTAGCTGGAACGGGGGCTAGGCGGCGAGAGCCTCGGGCAAGGTGTCGCCCGTTGCCGTGGGGCCCGTTGCCACTCCGTTGCCTCCGGTCCTCAGCTCGAGCGCATCGCCCAGGTCGTCGCCGAGCAGGTGGATGTACGTGTCGAGGGTGAAGCTCGCGGAGTGGTGGCCCAGCCACCGCTGGACCTGCTTCGGGTTGCGGCCCGCCTCGAACAGCAGCGAGGCGCAGGTGTGGCGGAACGTGTGGAAGCCCGCCCAAGACGCGCCGGCCTCCTCCGCCGCGGGCCTGAGCACCCGCCGGCGGACGTTCTCGACGAGCAGGGGCGTGCCGTTGAGCGACGGGAACACGAGGTCGTCGTCGCCCGACCACTCAACGTCGCCACGGCGCTCACGCAGCTCGTGCACGAGGCGAGGCGGGAGCGGCACGTCCCGGCGCCCATGCCG
>JALYMR010000186.1 GCA_030773615.1 Actinomycetota bacterium | reverse complement strand
GCGACACGGTGCTCGAGCGCCGCGCGCAGCGCGCGCGCCGCCTCCTCGGGGTCCTCGGCCTCGGCGATGCCGCGCACGACGACGACCCGCCGCGCCCCGGCGGCGACGACGGCCCCGATCGTGCTCGCGTCCACCCCGCCGATCGCGAACCACGGGTCCGGGGCGTGCCGCGCGGCGTGGCGGACGAGGTCGAGCCCCACGGCGGGACGTCCCGGCTTCGTGGGGGTCGCGTGGACGGGCCCGACGGCGACGTAGTCCGCGCGGGCGGCGGCGATCTGCTCCCGCCCGTGGGTCGAGAGCCCGACGATGGCGCCCGGGCCCGCGAGCGCGCGCGCCTCGGGGACGGGCAGGTCGTCCTGACCGACGTGGCAGCCGTCGGCCCCTGCGGCGGCGACGAGGTCGGGGCGGTCGTTGAGGATGAAGGGCACGCCCGCGCGGGCGCAGAGCGCGCGGGCGACCTCGGCCGCGGCGAGGACCGCGTCGTCGCCGCCCTGCTTGTCGCGCAGCTGGAAGAGGTCGACGCCCCCGCGCAGCGCCGCGGCGAGCACGTCGGCGAGGGGCCGGCCGCCCGGCCGGGCGTCGCTGACGAAGTACAGGCGGGCCGCCCGCAGGCGCGCCGGGCGCTCGTCGGGGTGCATGGTGCACATGAGTAGCATGGGGGCCACGGGAGCCCGCAGCGGCGGGCTGAGAGGGCGCGCCAGCGCCGACCGTCACGAGCTGATGCGGGTCATGCCGCCGAAGCGAGCCCCACTTGCCCCTCCTCCACCCCCCATCGCCTGACGTCGTCGTGATCGGCGGCGGCGTCGCCGGCCTCGGGGTCGCCTGGCGCGCCGCCCTGCGCGGCGCCCGCGTCGTCGTGCTCGAGCGCGACGAGCTCGGCTCCGGGACGTCGCGCTGGGCCGCCGGGATGCTCGCGCCCGTGAGCGAGGCGGAGCTGGGCGAGCGCGCCCTGCTGGCCCTGGGGCTCGACAGCCTCGCCCGCTGGCCCGCGTTCGCCGCCGAGCTCGAGGAGATCGCCGGCCACGGGGTGGGCTACCGGGAGACGGGGGCGCTCGTCGTCGCCCGCGACCGCGACGAGGCGGAGGCGCTCGACCGCGAGCTCGGCTTCCGCCGGGAGCTCGGCCTGGCCGTGGAGCGCCTGCGCCCGAGCCAGGCGCGGCGGCTCGAGCCCGCGCTGGCCCCGACCGTCCGCCTCGCCCTGAGCGCGCCCGACGACCACGTCGTCGACCCCCGCCTCCTCGTGCCCGCCCTCGCCGAGGCCTGCCGCCGCGCGGGCGTCGAGCTGCGGGTGGGCGCCGAGGTCGAGCGCGTGCTCGTCGAGGGCGACCGCGCGGTGGGCGTCGCCGTCGGCGGCGAGGCGCTGCGCGCCGGGCAGGTCGTGGCCGCCCTGGGCCCCTGGTCGGGGGGGCTCGCCGGCCTGCGCGAGGAGGCGCGGGTCGCCGTGCGCCCGGTGAAGGGGCAGATCATGCGCCTGCGCGACCCCGAGGGTTCCGGCCTGGTCGAGCGCGTGCTGCGCTTCGCCGGCGGCTACCTCGTCCCCCGGGGGGACGGGCGCTACGTGCTCGGCGCCACCGTGGAGGAGCGCGGGTTCGACACGAGCGTCACGGCGGGCGGGCTCTACGAGCTGCTGCGCGACGCGGGCGAGCTCGTCCCCGGGGTCCACGAGCTCGTCGTGGAGGAGGTCGGCGCGGGCCTGCGCCCCGGCAGCCCGGACAACACCCCGCTGCTCGGGCCGAGCGCGCACGTCGAGGGCCTCGTGTGGGCCACGGGCCACTACCGCAACGGCATCCTGCTCGCCCCGGTGACCGCCGAGCTCGTCGCGGGCGCCCTTCTCGGCGAGCCCGTGCCCGACGCCTTCGCCCCCGACCGGTTCGCCCGGGTGGCCGCGTGATCGTCGTCAACGGCGAGCCGCGGGACCTCGTCGCGGGCACGACGGTGGCCGAGGTGCTCGAGGCGCTCGGGGTCGCCCCCGGCCGCCGCGGCGTGGCCATCGCGGTGGACGGGGAGGTCGTGCCCCGCGGCGCGTGGGGCGCCACCGCGCTGCCCGACGGGTCGCGCGTCGAGGTCGTCCACGCCATCCAGGGAGGGTGAGGGTGCAGGGCACGGGTCTTCGCATCGCCGGCCGCGAGCTCGCCTCGCGCGTGTTCATGGGCACGGGTGGGTTCACCCGCCTCGAGACCCTCGCCGAGGCCATCGAGGCCAGCGGGACGCAGCTCGTCACCGTCGCCCTGCGGCGCATCGACGCGGGCGCGCAGGGCTCGCTCGTCGACGTGCTCGACCGGGCGGGGGTCGACGTCCTGCCGAACACCGCGGGCTGCTTCACCGCCCGGGACGCCGTCCGCACCGCCCACCTGGCCCGCGAGGCGTTCGCGACGGACTGGATCAAGCTCGAGGTCATCGGCGACGAGCGGACGCTGCTGCCCGACGCCCCCGAGCTCCTGGCCGCGGCCGAGGAGCTCGTCGACGAGGGCTTCGTCGTGCTGCCCTACACGACCGATGACCCCGTCCTCGCCCGGCGCCTGGAGGACGTGGGCTGCGCCGCGGTCATGCCCCTGGGCTCGCCGATCGGCAGCGGGCAGGGGATCGCCAACCCGGCCAACCTCCAGCTCATCGTGGAGCGCGCGGAGGTGCCCGTGGTGCTCGACGCCGGGATCGGGACCGCCTCGGACGCCGCCCTGGCCACGGAGTGGGGCTGCGACGCGGTGCTCGTGGCCAGCGCGATCTCCCGTGCGGCCGACCCGGTGGCCATGGCGCGCGCCGTGCGCCTGGCCGTCGAGGCGGGCGTGCTCGCCCGGCGCGCGGGCCGCATCCCGCGGCGCACCTACGCGCTGGCCTCGACCCCCCACGAGGGGATGGCGGACCTCGCCACCCCGTGACGGGCGTCGACGGCCTCGTCGACGCCTTCCAGGTTGCCTGGTCCTCCCGCGACCCCGCGGCCTTCGCACCGATCTGCGCGCCCGACCTGCACTACGAGGACCCGCTCACCCCCGAGCCGCTGACCGGTCCCGCGGCCCTCGGCGCGCACGCCGCGCGCTTCTGGCAGGGCTTCCCGGACGCCTGGGTGCAGCGCGCGGGCGAGCGGCTGACGGACGGGCGCTTCGTGGCGGCCCCGGTCAAGGTCCTCGCCACCCACCGCGGCGTGGTGGGCGAGGTGCCCGCGACGGGACGGCCCCTCGTGGTCCACGCGGTCTTCTTCTGCGAGCTCGACCCCCCGCGCGAGCGGCTGTGGCGGGTGCGGACCTTCTTCGACGCCTACGGGGCGGCGGTGCAGCTCGGCCTCCTGCCGCGCCCCGGCTCGCTCTCCGAGCGTGCGC
>JALYMR010000185.1 GCA_030773615.1 Actinomycetota bacterium | reverse complement strand
CGGGGGGGCAGCTCGGGGGCGACCGGCTCGCGGCGTCCGCGCAGCCGGCGCAGGAGCGAGCCGCGGCCCTCGCGTCCCCCGCGCTGAAGCGCCGCGCCGTCGTCCATGCCCTCGCGGATCCAGCCCTCGTGCGCGGCGCGCGTCGTGCACAGGTTGCAGACGAGGCGGCGCACGCCCCCGGCCAGGAAGGCGTCCGGGTGCTCGCCGCGCAGCAGGCTGCGCCCGCACACGTCGCAGGCGATGACCTCGTGGCTCGTCGTGATGTGGCGGACCAACCGATCCTGACCGTAGCAACCGCCGCGGGGGCGGCCGCGGTCAGGCGGCCGCCGCGCTCGTCGCCGCGACCACCTTCTGGGCGAGGTGGCCGGGCACCTCCTCGTAGCGCGCGAACTCCATGGTGTACTCCCCCCGGCCGCCGGTGAGCGCCCGCAGGTCGGGCGCGTAGCTCAGCAGCTCGGCCATCGGCACCTCCGCCCGGACCTCGGACATCCCCGCCGCGGGCTCCATGCCCTGCGGCCGCCCGCGCCGGCCGTTGAGGTCGCCCATCACGTCGCCGACGCACTCCTCGGGGACGGACAGGGTGACGAGCATGATCGGCTCGAGCAGGACGGCGTTGGCGGCGGCCATCGCCTCGCGCATGGCCAGCGCGCCCGCGGTGCGGAACGCCTGCTCGGACGAGTCGACGGTGTGGAAGCTGCCGTCGTACAGGCGCACCCGCACGCGCTTGAGCGGGAAGCCGGCGACGGGCCCCTGCCCCATCGCGTCGAGGACGCCCTTCTGGACGGCGGGGATGTAGGCGGCCGGGATGACGCCGCCCCTGATCTCGTTGACGAACTCGAACTCGCCCTCGCCCTCGCCCAGGGGCTCGATCGCGATGTGGCAGTCGCCGAACTGCCCGCGCCCGCCGCTCTGCTTCTTGTGGCGCCCATGGGCCTTCGCCGTGCCCCGGACCGTCTCCTGGTAGGGCACCCGGGGGGGCTTGAGGGCGACCTCGGCCCCGAAGCGCTCGCGCAGGCGGTCGACCACGACCTCCACGTGCATCTGCGACAGGCCGGCGACGATCTCCTCCCCGGTCTGGGGGTCGCGGTGCAGGTCGATCGTCGGGTCCTCCTCCTGCAGGCGGCGCAGGCCCGAAATCACCTTCTCCTCGTCCCCCTTCGCCTTGGGCTCCACGGCGAAGGCCATGATCGGCGCCGGCAGCTTGATCGCCGGCATCGTGATCGGCTCGTCCCGGGCGGCGAGCCAGTCGCCCGCCCGCGTCTCCTTGAGCTTGGCCACCGCCCCGATGTCCCCGGGGCCGAACGCGTCGCCCTGGAGGCTGCCGATGCGCTCGCGCGTGTGGCTGCGGGTGTTGAGCACCTGGGTGTCTGGGGTCATGACGCCCTGGTAGACGCGGAAGAGGTTGATGCGCCCCGCGTAGGGGTCGGCGCGGGTCTTGAACACGTAGGCGAAGAGCTCGCGGTCCTCGACGGGCTCGAGGGTGACCTCGCTGAGCTCGAGCGGCCCGTGCTTCACGGGCGAGGGGAGGTCCTCGACGATGGCGTCGAGGAGGCGGTCCGCGCCCAGGTTGCGGGTCGCCACGCCGCAGACGACGGGGAACAGGTCGCCGTGGTTCGTGCCGTCCTTGAGCGCGTCGACGATCTCCTCGTGCGAGATCGCCTCCCCGTCGAGGTAGCGCTCCGTGAGCGCCTCGTGCGTCTCGCAGACCTCGTCCATGAGCTTCTCGCGGTACTCCTCGGCGAGCTCGGCCAGGTCGTCGGGGATGGGGATCTCACGGCGGTTGTCGCGCGTCGGCCCGTCGTACTCGAACGCGCGCATGTCCACGAGGTCGATGAGCCCGCGCAGCTCGTCCTCGGCGCCGATGGGGATCTCCGTGGCCACGACGTGGGGGCCGAAGGCGTCCTTCAGCGCCTCGAGAGCGCGGAAGAAGTCGGCGCGCTCGCGGTCGAGCATGTTCACGAACAGGAGCCGGGCGATGTCGAGCTCGGCGGCGCGCGCCCACAGGCGCTGGGTGCCGACCTCCACGCCCATGACGCCGTTGACCACGAACACGGCCGACTCGCACACCCGCAGCGCGCCCAGCGCGTCGGCGACGAAGCTCGGGTCGCCCGGGGTGTCGAGAAGGTTGATCTTGCGGTCCTGCCACTCGAACGGGCTCAGCGTCGCGGAGATCGACATGCGCCGCGCGCGCTCGTCGGGGTCCGCGTCCGAGGTCGTCGTGCCGTCGGCGATCGTCCCGAGCCGGGCGATGGCCCCGGCCTGGAACAGCAGGGCTTCGTGCAGGGAGGTCTTCCCCGCCCCACGATGCCCGACCAGGGCGACGTTCCGGACACGGTCGGCAGGCTTGTGCATGCAGGGCTCCTCTCCTCGCTGCAGAGGAGGAGCCTCGCCTACCCGTCGTCGTCGGTCAAGCGGGAGCGCAGGCGCAGCACGGCCTTCGTGTGCAGCTGCGACACGCGCGACTCCGTGACCCCGAGGACCTCCCCGATCTCCCGGAGGGTCAGGTTCTCGTAGTAGTAGAGGGCGATCACGAGCTTCTCGCGCTCGGGCAGCCGCGCGATGGCGTCGGCGACCCGGTCCTTGAGGTCGGCGGCGTCGATCGCCCGGGCCGGGTCGGGCGCGTCGGGGTCCTGCAGGGTGTCGAGGAGCGAGACCTGGTCGCCCGAGGAGTCGCTCACCGTCCACAGCTCGTCGAGGGCGGCGACGCTCGAGTTCGAGATCTGCAGGAGGGCGTCCTGGAACTCGTCGACCTTCATCCCGAGCTCGCGGGCCATCTCCTCGTCGGTCGGGGCGCGATGGAGGCGGTGCTCGAGCTTCGCGTTCGCGCGCTCGATCTCGCGGGCCCGCGCGCGCACGGATCTGGGCACCCAGTCCAGCGTCCGCAGCTCGTCGATGATCGCGCCCTTGATGCGGGTGATCGCGTAGGTCTCGAACTTGTTCTCGCGCTCGAGGTCGAAGCGCTCGATGGCGTTGATGAGGCCCCCGAGCCCGTAGGAGATGAGGTCGGCCTCGTCCACGTGCGCGGGCAGGCCCGACGCCATGCGGCCCGAGACGTACTTCACGAGCGGGCTGTAGGCGATGACGAGGCGCTCGCGCGCGCGCTCGTCACCCGTGGTCTTGTAGCGGCGCCACAGGTCCTTCAGCTCGACGGCCTTGACGTTCGTCTCCAGGGTGCTCGCCCTCGCTCTCTACGCGCGAGGATGGGCTCGCGCGTACTGCGACTTGAGGCGAGCGGACTCTACCCGAGTGTAGATCTGGGTCGTGGACACCGAGGCGTGGCCCAGAAGCTCCTGGATCGCGCGCAGGTCGGCGCCGCCGTCGAGCAGGTGGGTGGCGAACGAGTGGCGCAGCGCATGCGGGTGCACCCCGCCCTGGAGCGCCGCCCGCCTGCCCCAGGCGGCCAGTCGCCGCCTGACGTCGGAGGTCGACAGGCGGCGCCCGGACTTCGAGAGGAACAGCGCGGGCTCGTCGCCGCGGCGCAGGACCGGGCGCCCCTGGGCGAGCCAGCGCCCGACCGCGCGCAGCGCGGGCTCGCCCACCGGGACGAGCCGGGTCTTGGCGCCCTTGCCCTCCACCCGCACCTCCTCGGCGTCCTGGTCGACCGAGGTCACGTCGAGGCGCACGAGCTCCTCGGCGCGCAGCCCCGACGCGTAGGCGAGCTCGAAGAGGGCGCGATCGCGCAGCTCGAGCGGCGTCCCGGCCGGGATGCGGTCGAGCAGGGCCGTCATCTCGGCGGCGCTGAGCACGCGGGGCAGCGTCCTGCCCCGCTTCGGGGCGGCGAGCAGGTCGGCCGGGTTCGCGGCCACCACCTCGTGCTCGCGCAGGACGCGGAACAGGGCGCGCAGGGCGGCGAGCTTGCGCGCGAGCGTCGTCGGCGTGGCGCGGCGCTCGGAGAGCACGGCGGCGTAGCGGCGCAGGTGGCGGGCGGTCACCGCCTCGGGCTCCAGCCCGCCTCGCGTGCACCACGCGGCGAACTGGCCGCCATCGACCGCGTAGGCGCGGCGGGTGCGCTCCGCCGCCCCGCGGCGGCGCAGGTCGGCGTCGAGCAGGCGCAGGGCCGCCGCCCAGCCCTCGGTAGCCTCGGCCGGGATGGGCGTCTTCTTCGTCGACACCTCGGAGGGGGCGGTCGCCACCCGCCGTCAGCTCCTCGCGGCCGGGATCGCGGGCCCCGCGAAGGAGCCGCCCCGCCCCTGGCTTCGCATCCAGGGTCCGAGCGACGCCTCGACCCTGTGGTACGCGGTGCTGCGCAAGCGGGAGCGGGGGGTGTTCATCGGCACCCTGGCCCTTCGCCACTCCGACCGCCTCGCCCTGCTCCTGCAGCAGGGCTGGCAGGAGGTGGCGCCCCAGGACATCGGCCTCGAGGGCGCCCGGGGCGAGGTGAGCGAGCGCCCCCCGGAGTTCCGCTAGGCGATGTAGACCGGGGCTCCGACGGGGACGTCGTCGTAGAGCTCGACGACGTCCTCCACCAGCATCCGGATGCAGCCGTGCGACGCGTTCGTGCCGATGGAGTCGCGCTCGGCGGTGCCGTGGATGCCCGCCCCCGCGTAGATCCCCAGCCAGCGCGCCTTGATCGGGTTCTCGGGCCCCGGCGGGATGACGCGGCCGGCGAGCGCTCCGGCCCAGTCCGAGTTGGGCACGTGCCAGGCCGGGTTCACCGCCTTGTTCTCGATGTCGTACAGGCCCGCGGGGGTCTCGAGGCCGGCCTGCCCGACGGCGATGGGGAAGGTGCGGGCGAGCTTGAGGCCGCGGAACAGGCGCAGGCGGAAGCCGCTTCGGTCCACCGTGACCACGGTCGGGTAGCGCCCGGCGAGCTCGCTCGTCGTCACCTCGGGGGGCACGGTGCGCACCCGCGCACGCAGGGTGCGCCGCGCGCGGGGGTCGACGAGCGCGCGGGTCACGCGCCGCTTGAGCGCGGCGGCGTCGATCGTCCGGCCGTTGCGGTGGTCGCGCACCCCGAGCGAGAAGGCGGCGAACCGCACCTCCGCGTCGCGCGGCTTGCGGCTCACCCGGACCCGGACGCGGTCGACGAGGCGCTGGACGGCGGCCCGCGAGTGACGCACGCGCGGGGTGAGGTCGGCCGCGACGCGCCCTCCGGTCAGGCTCCGCCAGGTCCGGCGCACGATCCCGCCCTCGCGGCTGCGCCGCAGGGCCGCGTCGATGCTCGCGCCCACGTCCACGCGCACGCGCGCCTCGCGGGCGGTGAGGCGGAAGCGGCGCCCCTGGGCCCGGACGACGAGCGGTCGCTGCAGCGGCACGACGAGGGCGCGGCGCACGGCGGCACGCGCCTCGTCGG
>JALYMR010000184.1 GCA_030773615.1 Actinomycetota bacterium | reverse complement strand
AGATCTGCCGGCGCACCAGCCGCAACGTCAAGCAGTGGTCGAGCGGCGACATGTGCCTGCGCTGGACCGCGGCCGGCATGCTCGAAGCCGAGCGCCAGTTCCGCAAGATCGTCGGCTACCAGCACCTCGCCCGCCTCGCCGTCGCCGTCGAGCGCGACGTCATCGCTCAGCGCGCCGCGCCGCTCACGCCCGACCCCGCCACTACGCTCGTCACCCTCAACTGACCACCGGGCCGCCACCTCAAACTTCCACGGCGACCGGGACATCCTCCAATCCACCGGACCACCACGTGGTGCATAGGCATGACCTAATGCAGAGCAGGGGCGCCGACGGGACGGAGGCCTAAGTCAACTCGCTTGCGCAATCGCCTGGCACCAGCAGCGAGGCGCCCGCCGGCGAGAGTGCCGCGCTCGATGAGACTGAGCAGTCGGCCGTAGCCTGATGGCCGCCCGAAGGCAAGGCGGGCTAACGTCGCTTCAGCCAGCTCCGCAGCGGGCAGCGCCCAGCGACAGCAGGTCGTTCTCGGTCTCCGCCATATGCGCCAGGGGCATTAGGCAACCAGCCAGAGGATGACGTTCGACACGCGCCGTGAGCGCGAGGTGACCGGGCCGAGCTAGAGCGCGCCGCAAGGCGCGTCCGGGTTCGGGGCGCTCCCTTACTCCCCCCGCACGTAGGCCACGGACCCGCGCAGGCGGTACAGGCAGACGAGCGGGCGGGGGCCGAAGTTCTCGAGCACGGCGAAGGCACGAGGCGCAGGAAGTCCCGCCAGCCGTCGAAGCGCCGCAGCGTCGTGTCCTCAAGGAGGAGCGCCGAGAGCGGCTAGGCCCGCGCGGCGAGAGCGACCAGGCGCACGCGCACGGAGAGCTCGCGCGGGCTGAACGGCTTGGACATGAACTCGTCCGCCCCGCGCTCGATGCCCTCGATCATCACCCCCTCGCCCCCGTGCTCGGTGAGCATGAGGATCCCGACGTCGCGGGTGCGCGGCTCCGCGCGCAGCCGGGCGCACACCTCGAGGCCGTCGAGCTGGGGCATGACGCGGTCGAGCACGACGAGGTCGGGCAGCTCGCGCAGGGCGACGTCGAGCGCCTCCTGGCCGTCGGCGGCCTCGAGGACGACATGGCCGTCCCCGGCCAGGCGGGCGCACACGAGGCGGCGCACGACGGGCGAGTCGTCGGCGACGAGGATCTTCATGACCGTGCAGTCGGCAGGCCGGCCGCGGACCTGAGCGCGGCGCCCGCAGCGGGCACGGCGACCGTCAGCTCGGCGACGAGCTCGGGCGCGGCCGCGAGGTCGCCCGCCCGCGCGAGGGCGAGCAGCTCGGCGGCCAGGGCCTCGACCCGCGCCGCACCGAGCGTCGCGCTCGTGCCCTTGAGGGCGTGGGCGGCGCGGTGCATCGCCTCGGCGTCGCCTCCCTCGAGGGCGACGTCGACGGCGAGGAGGCCTCGCTCGGCCTCCTCGCAGAACAGGAGGCACAGCTCGCGCGCGAGCGCGCGGTCGTCCTCGTCGCCCGCCTCGGCCAGCACGGCGTCGAGCGCGGCACGATCGAGGTCCTCCTCCAAGCCGGGGTCGAAGAGGGCGATCCAGCGGCGTACGACGGCGTCCAGGGCGGCGCCGGTGAGCGGCTTGGCCAGATAGTCGTCCATGCCCGCGTCGAGGCAGGCCTCGCGGTCGCCCTGCATCGTGCTCGAGGTCATGGCGATGATGGGCACGCGCCCGTGGGGCGACTCGCGGCGGCGGATCTCCCGCGTGGCGTCGTAGCCGTCCATGCGGGGCATCTGGCAGTCCATGAGCACCGCGCCGTAGCGCTTGCGCCCCACGGCCTCCACCGCCTCGACGCCGTCGCCGGCCACGTCGACCGCGTAGCCCCGCTTGGCGAGCATCTGCCCTGCGACGGCCTGGTTGACCGCGTTGTCGTCCACGACGAGGACGGGGACGCCGTCGCTCGGGCCCTCGTCGGAGACGGGGGGCGCGGGCGCGGGCGCGCGCTGGCCCTCGAAGGCCGGCACGCCGAGCTGGGCGGTGAACCAGAACGTGCTGCCGCGCCCCGGCTCGCTGTGCGCCCCGATCTCGCCGCCCATGAGCCCGGCGAGCTGGCGGCAGATGCTCAGGCCGAGGCCCGTCCCGCCGTGGGTGCGCGTCGTGGAGCTGTCGGCCTGCGCGAAGGGCTCGAACAGGCGCTCGAGGGCCTGGGGCGCGACGCCGACCCCCGTGTCCGTGACCTCGAAGCGCAGCAGGCCGTCCCCCACGGCGCGCACGCGGACGGTGATCGCGCCGCGCTCCGTGAACTTCACCGCGTTGGCCAGGAGGTTCGTGAGCACCTGCGCCAGGCGCCCGGGGTCGCCGCACACGCGGGCGGGCACCCGGCGCTCGAGGAACGCCTCGAGGTCGAGGCCCTTGGCCCGCGCGCCCTCGGCGAGCATCTCGCAGGCCACGTCGACCACCTCCCGCACGTCGAACTCCGTGCGCTCGAGCTCGAGCTTGCCGGCCTCCACCTTCGAGAAGTCGAGGATGTCGTCGATGACGGTGAGCAGCGCCTGCCCCGAGGTGCGCAGGGTGGTGGCCAGCCGGCGCTGCTCGTCCGTGAGCTCCGTCTCGAGCAGGAGCTCGGTCATCCCGATCACGCCGTTCATCGGCGTGCGGATCTCGTGGCTCATGTGGGCCAGGAAGCGGGACTTCATCCCCGAGGCCTCCAGAGCCTGGTCGCGCGCCTCGGCGAGCTCGAGCTCGGCCCGGCGGCGCTCCACGAACAGCCCGACCTTCGTGCCGACCTCCGTGAGCAGCTCGAGCTCCTCGCGCCCCGGGTCGCGGTGCAGGCCCGCCCGCAGCTCCACGGCGCCGAGCGAGCCCTGGGCGGTGAGCACGGGAACGCACAGCGTCCCCACCGTCCACACCGGGGCCGCGATGCGCTGCACACGGGCGGGCACGTCGCTCGCGTCCGCCTCGAGCGCGTCGGGGGCTGGCGGCTCCTGCGGGGCGCCCCAGGCCGCCGTGCGGCGCAGCCTGCCGTCCTCCTCGGCGAGCCACAGGGCGGCGGTGGGCGCCTCGAGCGCGGCGGCGAGCGCCTCGAGCACGGGGAGCGCGGCGTCGGCGACGGTCGGCGCCTGCATGAGCGCGCGCGTGATGTCGTGGCGGGCGGCCAGGAAGCGCTCGTCGCGGCGGCGGTCCGTCACGTCCTGGGCCTGGAGGACCCACTCGTCGTCGCCCAGCGCGGTGGCGCTCACGAGCGCCCAGCGCACCTCGCCGTCCGGGCGCACCAGGCGGAGCTCGGCTTCCTCGCCGGCGAGCGCGAGGGCGTCGTCGGGGTGCACGAGGCGCTCGAGCGGCGTGGCCAGCAGCTCCTCCTCGCCGCGGGCGAGCAGCGCGCACAGGGCGACGTTGACCCGCCGCAGGCGACCGCCGCTGCCCACCACCGCCATGCCGGCGGGCGCGCCGTCAAACGCCGCGCGCAGAGTGACCTCGGCGCGCTGGTGGTCCGTGACGTCCGTCGAGATCCCGCACACGCCGAAGAGCCCGCCGGAGGTGTCGCGCAGGGGGAACTTCACGCTCTCGTAGGCGCGCAGCGCGCCGTCCTTGCAGGCGAGCTCCTCGCCGCGGAAGGTCTCGCCGTCGGCGATGACCGCCTGGTCGTGGGCGGTGTACGCCGCGGCGAGCTCGGGCGCGAAGAGCTCGTCGTCGCGCTTGCCCAGCGCCTCCCGGGCGTCGAGGCCGAGCAGCTCCTCGAAGCCGCGGTTCACGAAGACGTAGCGACCCTCGAGGTCCTTCGCGTAGATGACCGAGGGGGAGTTGTCCATCAGCGCGCGCAGCCCCTGCTCGACGGCGTGCCGCTCGGCCGCCTCGAGGCGCAGGGCGATCTCCGTGCCCGCCGTGGCGGCGAGGTCGTGCAGGAGGGCCAGGTCGTCCTCGCTCCACGCCCGGGGCTGCGTGTCGGCCACGCAGAACGAGCCAAGCAGCGCGCCGTCGGGCAGGGCCAGGGGGACGCCGGCGTACGCGCCGATCCCGAGGTCGGTGGCGGCGGGGTGGTCGGTCAGGGCGCTGACCACGAGGGGGCCGCCCGTCTCCACGACCCGGGCGCAGAGCGAGTGCGAGAGAGGCAGCTCGACGGGCACGTCGCCCGTGCGGCTCTTCGCGAAGCCCCGCCGCTCGTCGACCAGGCTGACCATCGCGACCGGCACGCGCAGGACGCGGCGGGCCAGGAGGGTGAGGCGGTCGAAGGCGGGCTCCGGGGCGGTGTCGAGGAGGCCCGTGCGCCGCAGGGCGTGCAGGCGGTCAGGGTCGCTCAGGGCCATCCCGCAGTTGGATCGGTCCGCTCCGCCCGGAGTTGAGCGCGCCCGGGCGGGCGTCGCAGGGCGCCCGTCGGGAGTCGGGCGGGCCCGGGTGGGTAGTGAGCAGCCCCGTGAGCCGCGAGGTCTGGCCCGGACGCCCGTTCCCCCTCGGTCCCACCTGGGACGGGGACGGCACGAACTTCTCCCTGTTCAGCGAGCACGCCGAGCGCGTGGAGCTCTGCCTGTTCGACCTCGAGGGCCGCGAGGAGCGCGTGGCGCTGCAGGAGCGCACGGCCCACCACTGGCACGGCTACCTGCCCGGCGTCGGGCCCGGCCAGCGCTACGGCTTCCGCGCGTTCGGCCCCTACGAGCCCGAGGAGGGGCATCGCTTCAACCCCGCGAAGCTCCTCATCGACCCCTATGCGAAGGCCATCGAGGGCCCCGTGCGGTGGACGGCGGCGAACGTGCTGCCCTACGTCCCCGACGCGAGCGACACCGCCGACCTCGAGCCCGACGACGAGGACGACGCCGTCGCGGTGCCCAAGTGCCTCGTGGTCGACACCGCCTTCGACTGGGAGGGCGACGTGCCCCCGCGCACGCCGTGGGAGGAGACGGTCATCTACGAGACGCACGTCAAGGGGTTCACGAAGCGCCACCCGCAGG
>JALYMR010000183.1 GCA_030773615.1 Actinomycetota bacterium | reverse complement strand
ACGCGCTCGACCTGGCGAACGACTCGCCCTTCGGGCTGGGCGCCTCGATCTACACCTCGAGCCTCGAGACCGCGATGCGGGCGGCGACGGAGCTGCGCAGCGGCATGGTGTGGATCAACGACCCGCTGAAGGACAACGACGCCGCGCCCTTCGGCGGGATGAAGATGAGCGGCCTGGGCCGCGAGCTCGGCCCGGAGGGCATCAGCGCTTCACGGAGATCAAGCACGTGCACATCGACTTCGCCCAGCAGCCCTCGCCGGAGTGGTGGTTCCCCTACCCCGCCCAGGCGCCGGCCGGGGCGACGCCGGGCGAGGCTCTGTCAGGATCGCAGGGGTGACCACGCCGAGCACGCCCCCACCCGAGTTCGACCTTCCGCTCTCCTGGGGCGGGCCCGAGGGCATCGGGGAGACGTTCGAGCACCCGCCCGCGGCGGAGGCCCCGGAGATCGAGGCGCAGTCCGGCGAGGACGTGCGGCGAGCGCTGCGCCGCACGTTCGGCCTGTTCGCGACGGGCGTGACCATCATCGCCACGCGCCACGGCGACCAGGTGCACGGGATGACGGCCAACGCGTTCATGTCGATCTCGCTCGAGCCGCCGCTCGTGCTCATCTCCGTGGACCGGCGAACCAAGATGTGCGGGCTGCTCCACGGGGGCGCGACCTACGGCGTGAGCGTCCTGCACCAGGCCCAGAGCGCCCTCTCGGACCACTTCGCGGGTCGCGCCGGGCAGGGGTCGGAGGTCCCGCAGTTCCACGTCGTCCACGACACGCCGCTCGTCGAGGGCGCCCTGGCCGCCTTCGTGGCCCGCGTCGTGCGCTCCTACTGGGGCGGCGACCACTCCCTGTTCCTCGGCCAGGTCGAGTACGCCCGCACGGGCACGGGTGCACCCCTGCTCTTCCACGGCGGGCGTTACGAGCGGCTCGAGTCCTAGCCGGCGGGCGGCAGCCCAGCCGCCAGGCTCACCGGGTGACCTCCAGGAGGTAGGCGACCATGACGTCGCGGTCGCCCAGCTTGAGGTGGTAGGCGTCCGAGAGATCCTCGACGCGCCCGATCTGCTCGCTCTTGTGCTGGACGAGGTCGTGGAACTCGAAGAAGGCGAAGTCCACCACGCGTGACCGGTAGCCCAGGTGGTCGAGCTGCTCGGTCGTCCGGCGCTCGCCGATGATCGACAGCTGCATGACGTAGGCGACCCCGTCGTCGGCGAGCGCCTCGGGCAGGAACCTGATGAGGTGGTCGATGAGGTTGCGGCCCTAGTAGTCGAGCGGCCTGTGGCTGGCCACCTGCTCGAAGGGGTCGACGGGCATCTGGTAGAGGCTCGCGACCGATGAGGTCGTAGCGCTCCTCGGGCACCCAGGGATACACGGCGGCGTCGGCGGTCACGCGGTCGGCCACTCCGTTGCGGAAGGCGTTGGCGAGCGTGTTGGCGACGGCGGCCCGGTCGAGGTCGATGGCGTGGACGTGGGAGGCGCCGTTGCAGGCGAGCTGGACGGCGAGCACCCCGCAGCCGCTGCCCACGTCCAGGCAGCGCTGGTGGGCGCCGATGCCCTCCCGGTAGAGGTACTTCCAGATGAGGAAGCTGCCCTGCGTCGGCGCGAACACGCCGGGGTCGACGGCGACTCCGGGAAGTCGAGCGGGAACACCGGGCGCCCGCGGGCGTCGGTCCAGCGCGGAGGGTCGCCGCTCTCGCGCTCGGCGGCGGCGAGCTCGAGCTCGTCGACAAAGGGGTCGACGCGCTGGGCGCCGGGCTTCGTGTCCGCGAGCGCCCGCCGGCGTGGCGCACGTGGGCCGGGCCGACGCCGCAGCAGCCCCCGACGATCTGCGCGCCCTCCTCGCGCCACTGCAGCGCGAACTGGGCGAACTCCTCGCCGTCGATCCCCGTCTCGTTGCGACACCCGGCCGCGGAGAGGTAGCCGAAATTCGGGTAGACGCCGAGCCGCAGGTCGGTGAAGTCGCGTAGCCACGAGACCATGCCGGCGACGTGATCGGGCGGGATGCAGTTCACGAGCAGCGCGCCGACGCCGAGCTCCTCGAACCGGCGGGCCGCGCGGCCGAACGCGTTGCCCTCGGGCCCGCCCCAGTGCTCGCCGTAGACGCCGCAGACGCCCCGGCGACAGCGCCGGAAGCTCAGCCACACCGGCAGCCCGGTCTCCATGAGGCGCTCGACCGTCGCATAGGTCGAGGTGCGCACGAGCGAGAGGGTCTCGAGGAGGATGAGGTCGGGGGGCTCGTCCTCGAAGGCACGGGCGAGCAGCCGGATGGTCTCCTGGCCGTCGGGCGTGTTGACGTCCCCGTTGATGCTGAAGGCGACGGCGACCTCGTTCGCCAGCCGGCCTCGTGCGCGGACCCGCGGGCGAGGCGGATCCCCCGCCGCGCGACGTCCATCCAGTGCACCGGGTGGGTGGACTCCCAGATCTTCGGCCGCCGCTGCGCAGCGCGGTCGGCAGGCCTCAGGTGTTCGTAGAGAGGACGTCGCAGCCCGTGTCGACGTACCTGCGGTGCACGGCCTGCACGTCTCGCGGCGCGTCGAGGATCGCGCTGACCCCCCACAGATGCTCCTCCACCTTCGGCCGCTCGCCCGCGACGTGGATGAGCTCGTGCCCGTCGCCCCGTCGAGGAGCACGCAGCGGTCCTCCGCGATGAGCCGGGCGAGCCGGGCGTAACGGTCCACCGGCTGCGGGGGGCTGACGCTGGCTGCGGACGAGCGGAGGACCGGGGGGACGCTAGACCCCGAGCTCCTGGGATGCCATCCGCGCGCCCTCGACGCGGTTGCTGATCTTCTGCATGGCCACGTCGCGGGCGAAGTCGGGCGAGCCGTGCTTGGGCTTCTCGTCCCGGCTGAACGGGGAGAAGCCGCAGTCGTCGGTGGCGCCCAGGCGCTGGACCGGGATGTGCCTGGCCGCCTTGACCAACTCGTCGCGGACCTGCTCGGGGGTCTCCACCTCGGGCGTCAGCGGGTTGATGACGCCCATGAAGCAGACCTGCGGCACGCCGTTGGCGTCGTCGCGGCTGTACTGGCCGACGAGCCGGTAGACGTTCTCGCGGTCGTCCTCGCTCGCGCACTGGATGAGGAAGTAGCCCGCGTTGATCTGGAACATCTTGCTCAGCAGCTTCTCGTACGGCACCTCCTTGGAGTGCACCGAGTCGCAGTCGCCGCCGGGGCA
>JALYMR010000182.1 GCA_030773615.1 Actinomycetota bacterium | reverse complement strand
CCTCGAGCACCGGCGCCCGGTAGTCCGTGCCGACGGTGCGCGAGCCCTCGACCCAGGGGCCGAGCTCGGGCTGGGGGAACTTCGCGTGCTTCTCCTTCAGGACGATGCCGTACGAGTTGCCCGACTGGAGGTGCTTGATGAGCACCTTGCGCGCCAGCTCGTCCTCCCTGCCCTCCGGGATCGGGAAGTAGATCCGCAGGAAGGAGTTCGAGTAGCGGTCGAACACCGCGGGGACGCCGTCCTCCTCGAGGAGGTGGATGTCCTCGAGCCAGTTGAGGTCCTGGCCCGGCGTGGCCGCCATGAGGTCGACGTCCTCGACGAGCGACATGTCCTCCTGGTAAGGGAACCGCCGGCCGCTGAGCGTCTCCGCGTCGATCGCCCGCGTCGGGCCCTGGCTCTTCGCGGGGTCGGCCGGGACCGCCTCGCTGCCCGCCATCAGCCGCCCTCCCCGCTCGCCACGTCGCGCGACTGCCCGACCCGCTCGGCCTCGGGCAGGTAGTCGATCGGGTTCTCCAGGTAGCGCTCGAGCATCGTCTTGATCTCGTTGAGCGTGCGCTCCTCGGTGACGCCCGGGGTGTACTGCGTGCCCGCCAGCGGGACGCGGGCCATGGCCGCGGACTCCACGGTCAGGGCCGCGAGGTCCTCGGGCTCCAGGCTGTGGATGTTCGTCTTGCCGCAGGCGCGGGCGAGCAGCTGCACCTCGAGGGTCAGCGAGTGCAGCCAGTTGTAGACGCGCTGGGCGGCCTCGTCGACCTTGAGCCGCTTGCGCAGCTCGGGGTCCTGAGTGGTGACCCCCACGGGGCAGCGTCCCGTGTGGCAGTGGTAGCACTTGCCGGCGGGGACGCCCATGGTCCCCTCGTAGTCGGTGACGCCGGGGATCTCCTTGTTGCAGTTCAGCGCGATCATCGCCGCCGACCCAACGGCCACCGCCTTCGCCCCGAGGGCGAGGCACTTCGCGATGTCGCCCCCGTTGCGGATGCCGCCCGCCACGACGAGGTCCACCTCGTCGGCGACGCCCACGTCCTCGAGGGCTCGCCGGGCCTCGGGGATCGCGGCCATGAGCGGGATCCCCGTCTCCTCGGTGGCGATGTGCGGGCCGGCGCCGGTGCCGCCCTCCATGCCGTCGAGGTAGATGATGTCCGGGCCACACTTGGCCGCCATGCGCACGTCGTCGTAGACGCGCGCCGCACCCAGCTTGAGCTGGATGGGGATCTCGTAGTTCGTCGCCTCCCGGATCTCCTGGATCTTCAGGGAGAGGTCGTCCGGCCCCAGCCAGTCCGGGTGCCGGGCGGGCGAGCGCTGGTCGATGCCCGCGGGCAGCGAGCGCATCTCGGCCACCTGCTCGGTGACCTTCTGGCCCATGAGGTGGCCGCCGAGGCCGACCTTGCAGCCCTGCCCGATGAAGAACTCCGCCGCGTCGGCGAGCATGAGGTGGTGCGGGTTGAACCCGTACCGGCTCTGGATGACCTGGTAGTACCACTTCGTCGACAGGTCGCGCTCGGGCGGGATCATCCCGCCCTCGCCCGAGCAGGTCGCGGTGCCCGCCATCGACGCGCCCTTGGCCAGGGCCATCTTCGCCTCGATGGACAGGGCGCCGAAGCTCATGCCCGTGATGTAGACGGGGATGTCGAGCTCGATGGGCTTCTTGGCGAAGCGGGCGCCGAGCACGGTCTTCGTCTCGCACTTCTCGCGGTAGCCCTCGATCACGAAGCGCGTGAGGGTGCCCGGGAGGAAGACGAGGTCGTCCCAGTGCGGGATCTTCTTGAAAATCGAGAAGCCGCGCATCCGGTAGCGACCGAGCTCGGCCTTCATCTGGATGTCATTGATGACCTCGGGCGTGAAGATCTGGCTATGCCCGAGGATCGTGCGCTGGTCGGGTGAGGTCTCAGACATCTCTTCTCCTAGAGCATGAGCTTGCGCTCGCCCGGCTCAAGCGTGTCGTAGTTGTAGAGCTTCTTGCCGCACACGAACTTCTGGAACTCGGGCGGCGTCCCCAGGCCGTGGATGCGGAACTTGCGCTCGATGACCTCGGTGTCCGCGTCCGTCCACTCGCCGGGAACGCAGTCCACCCCGAGCGACTTGATCCGGCCGGCGACGTAGATCTCGCCGTCGTACATGGAGTCGCCCAGGCCGGGGCCGACGTTGCCGCACAGGATCTGACGGCCGCGCTGCATCATGAAGCCGGTCATCGACCCCGCGTCGCCGAGGGCGATGATCGTCCCGCCCTTCTGATCGATCCCCGTGCGCGCCCCGACGCGCCCCTTGATGACGATGTCGCCCCCGCGCACGGCGGCGGCGGTGAGCGACCCCGCGTTGCCGTCCACGGTGATCACGCCCGACATCATGTTCTCGGCCAGTGACCAGCCCACGCGGCCCTTGATGTGGACCTCCGGGCCGTCGATGAGGCCGCAGGCGAAGTAGCCGACGCTGCCGTCGAAGGTGATCTTGCAGCGGGTGAGGATGCCCACGCCCAGGGAGTGGCGCGCCGAGGGGTTCAGGACCGTGACGTCCTTGATGCCCATCTCGTAGAGCAGCCAGCGCAGCTCGAGGTTGACCTTGCGCGGGCTCATGTCCTTCGCGTCGAACACCGCCCGGTCGCCGTCGATGTCGGAGACCTTCGCGACGGTCTCGTCGAGCTCGACGAGACCGCGCGCGTCGTACTTGAGGCCGCTTACCGGTGCCACACCATCACCTCGCCCTCGAAGGGGTCGTACGTGTCGATCTCGCGGCCGACCACGGCGCGGATCGCGATCTCCTCGGACGCCAGCGCGACGATGTCGTCGCTCTCGTAGAGCACGAGCGGCTTCGCCGCGAGCTCGTCCTTGGCCATCCCGAGCTCGTTCTCGGTCACGCAGATGTAGGTGAAGACCCCGTCGAGGTCCTCCATGCTCTCGCGCATCGCCTCCTCGAGCGACAGGCCCTCGGCCATGCGGTGGGCGAGGTAGACGGCGATGACCTCCGAGTCGTTCTTCGACGCGAAGCGGTGCCCGGCGCGCTCGAGCCTGCGCATCCAGTAGTGGTAGTTCGTGAGCTGGCCGTTGTGCACCACGGCCATGTCGGGGAAGGGGTACGACCAGTACGGATGCGCCCCGGCGATGTCCACGTCGGACTCCGTCGCCATGCGCACGTGGCCGATGGCGTGGCTGCCCCGCATCGCGTCGAGGTGGTACTCCGAGGCCACCGTCTCCGCATCGCCGAGGTCCTTGACGATCTCGAGCGAGTGGCCGAGGGAGAGGACCTCGGCACCCTTGACGTCCTCCACCCGGTCGGCGAGCTCCTTGAGGTCGCCGTCGTAGGAGAAGCGCAGGTCGAAGGCGTACGCCATGTCCTCGGGACCGGGCTTGCCCCCGGCCTGGTCCTTCCCGTTGGCCTGGGAGCGCCCGTCGCCGGGCGTCTCCGGGTCGGTGTCGTGGGCCTTGACGCGCACGTCCTCCTGGAGGACGCGCGCGCCGAGGGCCTTGATGCGCCGCTCGACCTCGGCGCGGTTGCGCCGCAGGCGATCGGCGAACTCGAAGTCACGCGGGGCGTTGGCCTCGGCCAGCTTCACGCGGATGATGTAGTCGTCTGAGGGCGGCCCGTACAGGGCGTAGCCCGTCGAGTCCGGCCCCCGGTGCTTCATGGACTGAAGCATGCGGGTCATCTCCGACCCGATCTGGCTGGGGCCATCCCTGTGGATGATCCCCGCGATCCCACACATCGGCTGCTCTGTGCTCCGTT
>JALYMR010000181.1 GCA_030773615.1 Actinomycetota bacterium | reverse complement strand
GCGAGGCGCCGGCGCCCCCGGCCCGCCCCGGGCTGCTCGGCGCGCTGGCCCGCCGCCTGCGGCGCTGAGGGTCGTCCGCGTCCCCACGTTGCGGGACGCTGCCCGGCGCGCCGTCCGGGCCGCAACCTACGCTCTCCCCCGTGAGCGCCCCGTCCTGCGTGCACCTGCACGTCCACTCGGAGTACTCCCTGCTCGACGGGGCGTGCCGGATCGACGACCTCGTGGCGCGGGCCGCCGCGTTCGACCAGCCCGCCCTCGGGCTCACGGACCACGGCGTCATGAACGGGGCCGTCGAGCTGTACAAGGCGGCCCGCAAGCACGGGGTGAAGCCGATCCTCGGCTACGAGGCCTACGTCGTCGACGACCACCGGGCGCAGCCGCGGCCCGGGGCGCGCGGGGAGCGCAACCACCTCACCCTGCTCGCGGAGACGGACGAGGGCTACCGCAACCTGGTCAAGCTCTCCTCGGCCGGCTTCCTCGAGGGCCTGCAGCGCGGCAAGCCGACGGTGGACCTCGAGCTGCTCGACCGCCACTCGGCGGGGGTCATCGCGCTCACGGGCTGCCTGGCCTCGCGGTTCTGCCAGCGCCTGACGGAGGGGCGCGATGCCGAGGCGCGCGCCCACGCCGACGACCTGCTCGGCGTGTTCGGGCCGGAGGGCGTCTTCTTCGAGCTGCAGCGCAACGGCCTCGCCGCCCAGGACGTGGCCAACGACGGGATCGTGCGCATCGCCCGCGAGGTCGGCCGGCCGCTCGTGGCCACCGGCGACGTGCACTACCTGCGCCGCGAGGACTACCACCACCACACGGCGCTGCTGTGCGTGCAGACGAAGTCGACGCTCGCGGCGCCGAAGATGACCTTCGAGACGAACGAGTTCTTCCTCAAGTCCAGCGAGGAGATGGCCGAGTCGTTCGCGCCCTGGCCCGAGGCGCTGGCCTCCACGCTCGAGATCGCCGAGCGCTGCGACGTCGAGCTCGAGCTCGGCCGCCAGCTCATCCCGCGCTACCTGCCGGAGGGCGAGGACGAGCACGCCTACCTGCGCGAGCGGGTGTTCGAGGGGATGCGCCGGCGCTACGGGGACCCGCCGCCGGCCGAGGCGGTCGAGCGCGCGGAGATGGAGCTCGGGGTCATCCACCGCATGGGCTTCGACGCCTACTTCCTCATCGTGTGGGACTTCGTGACCTACGCGAAGCGAAACGGCATCGCGGTGGGTCCCGGGCGCGGCAGCGCGGCGGGCAGCCTCGTCGCCTTCTGCCTGCAGATCACGGACGTCGACCCCCTGCGCTACGACCTGCTCTTCGAGCGCTTCCTCAATCCCGAGCGGGTGTCGATGCCGGACATCGACATCGACTTCTCCGTGCGCGGGCGCGACCGGGTGATGCGCTACGTCACGGAGCGCTACGGGCGCGACGCGGTGGCCCAGATCGTCACCTTCGGCAAGATGTTCCCCCGCGCGGCCACGCGCGACGCCGCCCGGGTCCTCGGCCACGACTACGGCACGGGCGACCGGCTGGCCAAGCTCATCCCCGACCCGATCATGGGCCGCCCGCCGTCGTTCGACGACTGCCTGAAGGACGGCCAGCCCCTGCGCGCGGCCTACGACGGCGACCCCACGGCGCGGCAGATCGTCGACGTGGCCCGCGGCCTCGAGGGCATCGTCCGCAACTCCTCCATCCACGCGGCCGCGGTGGTCATCGCCGACCGCCCGCTGACCGACATCGTGCCCCTCCAGCTCGCCGACGCGGGGGCGGGGGAGGACGGCGAGCGCGCCTACCGCACGGTCACCCAGTTCTCCATGAAGCCCGTCGAGGAGCTCGGGCTGCTCAAGATGGACTTCCTCGGGCTGCGCAACCTCGACGTCATCGAGGACGCCCTGGACATCATCGAGCGCTCGCCCGGCGGCGGCGGGCGGACCGACATGTCCTCCCTGCCGCTCGACGACGCGAAGACCTACGAGATGCTCGCCCGGGGCGACTCCGTGGGCGTCTTCCAGTTCGAGTCCGAGGGCATGCAGGAGGCCTTGCGCCAGGTGCGCCCCACGGAGTTCGACGACCTCGTCGCCCTCGTGGCCCTCTACCGGCCGGGCGCGATGGACCAGATCCCGACGTACGCGCGGGGCAAGCGCAACCCGGAGGGCGTGTCCGTCCCCGACCCGCGGCTCGAGCCGATCCTGGGCCCCACGAAGGGGGTGATCCTCTACCAGGAGCAGGCCATGCAGGTCTCGAAGTCGCTCGCCGGCTTCTCGGGCGCGCGGGCCGACGACCTGCGCAAGGCCATCGGCAAGAAGAACCGCGAGGCGATGGCCAAGCTCAGGCCGGAGTTCGTGGAGGGCTGCCGGGCCTCGGGCACGAGCGAGGCGGTCATCGAGTGGCTGTGGGCGACGAACGAGCGCTCGGCCGACTACTCCTTCAACCGCTCGCACGCCGCCTGCTACGCGCTGATCGCCTACCGCACGGCGTGGCTGAAGGCGAACTTCCCCGCGGAGTACATGGCCGCGCTCATCTCCTCCGTCATGGACACGAAGGACAAGGTCCCGTTCTTCGTCAACCAGACGGAGGCGATGGGGATCGAGATCCTGCCGCCCGACGTGAACCTCTCCGACCACGAGTTCGTCGTCGTGGAGGGCAACATCCGCTTCGGCCTCGACGCGGTGAAGGGGGTGGGCTACCAGGCGGTGGAGGCGATCCGCGCCGCCCGCGACGAGGGCGGGCCGTTCACCGACCTGTGGGACTTCTGCGCACGGGTGGACTGCCGGGCGGTGAACAAGAAGGCGATTGAGGCGCTCATCAAGTGCGGCGCGTTCGGCTCGACGGGGGCGAGCCGCAAGGGGATGCTGCTCGTGCTCGAGCAGGCCCAGGCCGCCGGGCAGAAGCGCCAGCAGGACGCGCAGACGGGGCAGGGCTCGATCTTCGACCTGGGCCCGGCGGCCGGCGGCCCGAGCCCCTTCGCAGCGCCGTCGCACCCGCCGATCCCCGCCGAGGAGTTCTCCCAGCCCGAGCTCCTCGCCGTCGAGAAGGAGTCGATCGGGCTCTTCCTCTCCGCGCACCCGCTCAAGGAGGTGCGCGAGGCGCTGCGCGCCCGGGTCGACGCGCCCCTGAGCGAGCTCGGCGCCCGCAAGGACGGCGAGTGGGTGAGCGCGGGCGGGATCATTACCGCGGCGAAGCGCATCCGCACCCGCAACGGCGATCACATGATGTTCGCCACCCTCGACGACCTCGAGGGCTCGATCGAGATCCTCGTCTTCGGCGCCGCGCTCCAGGAGTACGAGGGCGCGCTGGGGGTCGACAGCGTGGTCGTCGTGCGCGGGCGGGTGGACCACAAGGACGCCGCGAAGACGTGCCTCGTCGTGCAGTCCGTCGAGCGCTTCGAGCCCACGAGCGAGGAGGTCGAGCAGGCCAACCAGCGGGCCGCCACCCGGCAGCTCGGCCCGCCACCCCTGCAGCTGTGCCTGGAGGCCGCCCGCCTGCCCGCGACCATCCTCGACGACCTCCGCGAGCTGCTGGGCAGCTTCCCGGGGGAGGCGGAGGTCGTGCTCGAGCTGCGCATGAGCGCGGGGGGCAGCCGCACCCTGCGCCTCGGCGCGTCCTACCGGGTGCAGCCCAACCCGACCCTGCGCGCCGAGCTCGAGCACATGCTCCGCCCGATGGCGGCGGCGCCGACCGCGGCCGCCTGAGCGGGGGGAGGCGCAGCATGAGGCTCACGCGAAGCTCGACCCCGCGCCGCTGGCGGTGACGCTGAGCACGGGCCTGGCCGCCGGCCTGGCCGGCAGCGCGGTGATGACCGCCGGGCAGAAGCTCGTCGAGATGCCGCTCACCGGTCGCGAGGCAGCTACGCGCCGCTGCAGCTGGCCGCGAAGCTCCTGCCCATCCGGCCCCGGACCCAGCGCGAGCGCGACGCGGTCAACTACGCGACCCACATCGCGCTCGGCGGCGCCTTCGGGGTCGCCCACGCGCTGGCCCACCGGGGCGGGGTGCGGGGCCAGCTCGCGGTGGCGACGGTGTTCGGCGTGCTCTACGCGGGCGACCTCGCCATCAACACGGCCCTCGGCCTGTTCGAGCCCTCGGGGTGGTCGCGCCGCGACTGGGCCGCCGACGCCGGCCACAAGCTCGTCCTCGCCGAGGCCACCGCCGCCGCCCACGCGTGGCTCGCCGGCCGGCGCTGAGCGTCGCTTAGCCTCAATCCACCGGATCGCGAGGCGCGTTCCGTTCGGCGGTAGACGAAGAATGACCTCCTGAGCAGGGCAAAGCGACTGTATGGGGCAGCCGCGGCCCGGCATCAGGAGGTCAGCTTCGTGGTGCACGATGACGGGCCGGCCGGACCGAACCAGGTGGACGTCGTGTTCGACGACGAGCATGTCGTCTCTGACGCCGGGCTTGTGCTCTGCCAGACCGTCGCCGAGCGCCACGGAACGGACTTCAGCCTCGATCCACCGTCTCGGCGCTGATGTAGGTCGGGCAGTGCGGTGGGCACGGCGATTGGGCGGCGCGGAGGCGCTGCGAGCGGTGTGGTGGGCGCCTGTGAGGTGGATCCGGTGCTGGCGAGCGCTCGATTCCGATCACCAGCCGCGAGTGCCCGGGCTCGCCCTTCTCCCACTGGAAGGCACCGGCCCCGCGCCCGCGCCCGGTCGTCGCGTCCGGCGCCCGTCCATCGCCTGTTCCTGAGGATGGCCGGGGCAGTTGCAGGTCGTCGTCTCGACCGATCAGGCTCCTGCCGCGTGTCGGCCAGCCCCAGCGTCATTGAGTGAGGCGAATGGAGGTCCTGTCCAGCCGCGTCCTGCTGCGCCCCGTCGACCTCGAGCGCTCGCTGGCGTTCTACGGAGGCACGCTCGGCCTCGCCGTGTACCGCGAGTTCGGAGAGGGGCCCCAGCGGGGCGTGGTGTTCTTCCTCGGCGGAGGATTCCTGGAGGTGTCCGGGCGGTCGACGACGCCCGCGGGCCCCAACATCCAGCTCTGGTTGCAGGTGCGCAACGTCGACGCGACGCACGCCGAGCTCGTCGCCAACGACGTCGACGTGCTGCGGCCCCCCACCGACGAGCCGTGGGGCCTGCGCGAGCTGTGGGTGGCCGACCCCGACGGGGTACGCATCGCCCTGATCGAGGTTCCCCACAACCATCCGCTGCGCCGACGCTGAATACCCGGAGACCCGCGCGAGGTCCTCGGGTGAGCTTCGGGACGGCTCGCGTCCACGGCCAGGCCAGCCTCGGGCGCGAGGACGACTACCTCGCGTACCTGGAGCGCGCCCACCCGTGCGCCCCGACCTCGCCCTCGAGCTCAACCTCGTCGCCGCGTCCGGGGCCGGACGCCGCGTCGACCTGTTCCTCGAGCAGGACCGCACCCGCCGCGCCTCCGCCAACGTCGGCAAGCTCGAGAAGTACGACGCGTTCCTCACCGCCTGGGCGCTCGCCCTGGACCGCTGCTCGAGCGGCTCGGTGCGGTTCGTGAGAAACGCGAAGTACCGCCAGTTCGGGAACAGCTCGGCCTGCGGGCCGACAAGCCGGACGCGCCGGACGACGAGGCGCTGGAGACCAACCAGCGTCTCGGCGATCTCTGCCTCGCCGCCTTCGGGGTAGTTCTCCAAGGGCCGCCAATTGGCCGCGGGGATGGCGGCGATCGCGTCGGGCACCCAGGCCTGCATGCGGACGCTGATCGAGTACTTCCAGCCCGCCCGCTCAAGGCGAGCGATGAGCTTCTTGCTCCAGAAGCTGTTGTCGGCGCGCAGCAGGGCGGGGCCGGTGGCGCCGGCGCGCCGAACGCGGGCGATGAGCTCTTC
>JALYMR010000180.1 GCA_030773615.1 Actinomycetota bacterium | reverse complement strand
CGGTGCAGACCGCCGTGCTCATGGAGACGCTCGTGGCCCTGGGCGCCGAGCTGCGCTGGGCGAGCTGCAACATCTTCTCGACGCAGGACCACGCCGCGGCGGCCATGGCCGAGGCGGGCATCCCCGTCTTCGCCTGGAAGGGCGAGACCCTCGAGGAGTACTGGTGGTGCCTCGAGCAGACCCTGCTTTGGCCGGACGGGGGCGGCCCGAACATGCTCCTCGACGACGGCGGCGACGCCACCCTGCTCGTGCACAAGGGCGCGGAGTACGAGGGCGTGGGCGCGGTGCCCGACCTCGGCGGCGCCGACGTGGACAACGAGGAGCTCCAGGTCATCCACGCCCTCCTGCAGCGCTCGCTGAGCGAGGACGACGGGCGTTGGACGCGGATCGTGGCGGACATCAAGGGCGTCACCGAGGAGACGACGACCGGCGTCCACCGGCTCTACCAGATGCACGAGGCTGGGACGCTGCTCTTCCCGGCGATCAACGTCAACGACTCGGTCACGAAGTCGAAGTTCGACAACACCTACGGCTGCCGGCACTCCGTCATCGACGGCATCAACCGGGGCACGGACGTCATGATCGGGGGCAAGACCGCCGTCGTCTGCGGCTACGGCGACGTCGGCAAGGGCTGCGCGGAGGCGCTGCGCGGCCAGGGCGCGCGGGTCGTCGTCACCGAGGTCGACCCGATCTGCGCCCTCCAGGCGGCGATGGACGGCTTCCAGGTCGTGCGCCTCGAGGACGTCGTGGGCACCGCCGACATCTTCATCACCGCCACGGGCAACAAGGACATCGTCACCGCGGCGCACATGGCGGCCATGAAGCACCTGGCCATCGTGGGCAACATCGGCCACTTCGACAACGAGATCGACATGGCCGGCCTGGCCCGCACCCCGGGCGTCGAGAAAGTCGACATCAAGCCGCAGGTCGACAAGTGGGTCTTCCCCGACGGGCACGCCATCCTCCTGCTCTCCGAGGGGCGGCTCTACAACCTGGGCAACGCGACGGGCCACCCGAGCTTCGTCATGTCGAACTCGTTCTCGAACCAGGTCATCGCCCAGATCGAGCTCTTCGGCAAGCCCGAGGAGTACGAGACGCAGGTCTACGTGCTGCCCAAGCACCTCGACGAGAAGGTCGCCCGGCTGCACCTCGACGCCGTCGGCGCCCGCCTCACCGAGCTGCGCCCCGACCAGGCGGCCTACATCGGCGTCCCCGTCGAGGGCCCGTACAAGCCGGAGCACTATCGCTACTAGCGCGACCTCGCAGGTCGCCGACCCCGCGCTCGCGGGCGAGGGTCAGGCGCGGATCAGCTGGGCGGACGCCCAGATGCCCGTCCTGCGCTCCGTCCGCGAGCGCTTCGCCCGCGAGCGGCCGCTCGAGGGCCTCCCCGTCGCCGCCTGCCTGCACGTCACCGCGGAGACGGCGAACCTGGCCCGGACGCTGCTGGCCGGCGGCGCCCGGGTCGCCCTGTGCTCGGCCAACCCGCTCTCGACGCAGGACGACGTGGCCGCCGCGCTCGTGGAGCACCACGGCGCCCAGGTCCGCGCCGTCCGCGGGGAGGGCTCACGCGCCTACGCCGCCCACGTCGCGGCCCTCGTCGACGCCGGCCCCCGGGTGACCCTCGACGACGGGGCCGACCTCGTCGCCGCCCTGCACGAGCGCCGCCCCGAGCACCTCCCCGACGTGCTCGGCGCCACCGAGGAGACGACGACCGGCCTGCTCGGGCTGCGCGCGCTCGAGGCCGCCGGGCGCCTTGCCTGTCCCGTGCTGGCCGTGAACGAGGCGCGCACGGAGCGCGCGTTCAACGACCGCTACGGGACGGGCCAGTCGACCCTCGACGGCATCCTGCGCGCCACGAACCTCCTGCTCGCGGGACGCACGGTCGTCGTGCTGGGCTACGGATGGACCGGCCGTGGGGTCGCGCAGCGCGCGCGGGGCGCCGGGGCGTCCGTCGTCGTGTGCGAGGTCGACCCGCTCCCCGCGCTCGAGGCGCGCATGGAGGGCTTCGAGGTGATGCCGTCGCTGCTCGCGGCCGAGCGCGGCGACGTGTTCATCACCGTCACGGGCGCGAGCGGCGTGCTCGGCGCGGAGCACTTCGCGCGCATGAAGGACGGCGCCGTGCTCGCGAACGCCGGGCACTTCGACGTGGAGATCGACCTCGTCGCGCTGCGCGCCGCGGCGGTGGCCGAGCCGCGCGAGGTCCGTCCCCTCGTCGAGCAGTTCGACCTCGGCGGGCGGGTGGTCAACCTGCTCGCCGCCGGGCGGGTGGTGAACCTCGCCGCCGCGGAGGGCCATCCCGCCGCGGTCATGGACATGTCCTTCGCGGCGCAGGCCCTGTGCGTCGAGCGCCTCGCGGTCGGCGAGCGCCTTCCGGCCGGGGTGCACCCCGTGCCCGACGCGATCGACCGCGAGGTGGCGGGTTTGAAGCTCGCCTCGCTCGGGGTGCGCATCGACGCGCTGACCGACGCGCAGGCCCGCTACCTGCACTCCTGGGCCCGCGGCGGCGCGGTCAGCGGACGGGGGTGACCCGCAGCTCGCCCGCGCGGCAGTGCGCGCGCAGCCAGCCCTCGAGGCGCGAAACCGCCGACGCCTCGCCGACCGCCTCGCCCTCGAGGACGGCGTCCCGGCGGCTCACGCGCTCCTGCACGAGGAGCGACAGCCCCGACCCGTGGCAGTAGCGCTGCAGGGTCGCGCAGACGCGGCGCCCTCGAGCGCGGAGAAGCCCAGGGCGAAGGTCAGGCGCGAGCGGGCGACGGTGCGGGCCCGGCGCGGCGCTGGCGCTCGGCGGTGGTCGCGCACGACCGCCCGGAAGTGCTCCTCGGGCGACAGCTCGGAGCGGTCGAGGCGGATGACCGGGGGGCGGTCAGGGGCGGGCTCGGCCATGGCCCCGCAGTCGGCAGCGCGTGCGGCGGGTTGAGGCTCATGCCGTCCCGTAGCGCTCGCGGCGCTCCTCCTCGCGGTCGCTCTCGGCCAGCGCGCGGATGAACAGGAACACGATGGCGACCCCCATGACGAGCGACTGCTCCGTGGCCATGAGCACGCCGCCCAGGTTCTGGTCGGTCTGGGGGCTCAGGCCCCATCCGCCCTCGTAGGCGTAGAGCGCCGCGGGCGCGAAGGCCAGCGCGACGCCGAGCAGGCCGACGAGGACCTTCGTGGTCGCCATGTAGACCACGGGGCCCAGGCCGCCGAGGCGCCGCCGGGAGCGGATGGGGGAGAGCAGGTGCCACCAGTACAGCCCGCCGGCCAGGGTGAAGGTGACGTGCTCGAGGACGTGCAGGACCGGGCTCGCCAGCGTCGCGTCGTAGAGCGCGGGGACGTGCCACGCCCACATGACGGCGACGTAGAGGACGATGGCGAACACGGGGTGCCCGACGATCCCCGCGCGCTCCTCGAGGCCGACGAGGCGCCGGGTCACGGGCCGCAGGAGCACCCGCGTGAGCCCCAGGATGCCGAGCACGGGCGCGAGGTCGAGCAGGAGCACGTGCTGGACCATGTGCATGACGAAGAGCTCCTCGCCCAGCGCGTCGACGGGCGAGACGAGGGCGACGAAGGCGCAGGCGAGGCCCCCGAGGAAGGCGAGCAGGCGGCCGGGGCTCGCGCGCACGGCCCACCAGCGGCGCACGTAGACCACGGCGGCGAACGCGATGAGGACGAGGGGCCCGGGGGCGAGCGACCAGGCGGCGGCGAGCAGCATCCGCTCTGGATTGTCGCAGCGCGCGCGCCGCGCTCCGCGCCGCCCGCGCCAGGCTGAGGAGCGTGCTCGACGCGCTCGTGGCCCTCCTCGCGCCGCCCGCCTGCGCGGCCTGTCGCGACCCGGTGGCGGTGGGCGAGACGGTGTGCGG
>JALYMR010000179.1 GCA_030773615.1 Actinomycetota bacterium | reverse complement strand
GGGGCGGCGCGAGTTGCGCCGCCCCGGCTACAGAAGCCGGTAGCGCGGCCCGGCACCGCCCTCGGGCGGCGTCAGGCGCCCGCCCTTGGCGGTGATCGCCCCGCACTGCACGCAGTTCGCGGGGTGCACCGCGAGGTCCACCCGCCCGTCGGGCCGCGTCTCCTCGGGGACCTCGTACACGGCGGCCGGGCACAGCGCCGCCCAGGCCCGCGCGAGCTCGCGGGGCACCGCGCGCTGGACGCGCAGGTGGTCCGGGGCGTCGTCGCGCCCCTCGTTGCCCGTGAGGTAGACGCTCGAGAGCTTGTCGAAGGTCAGCGCGCCGTCCGGACGTGCGCCCCCCGCGGTGCGCCCGCCGGCCAGAAGCGGCGCGTCGGCGTCGCGGTGGGTCCTCCAGTGCCCGCCGGGGAAACGCCCGCCGGTGAGGACCATGGCGCCCGCGATGGCGCCGCCCACGACGAGGCCCCGGCTAAAGGCCTGCTTCGTGTTGCGCGACGCGTAGAGGTCCCGGCCAATCTCCGACCCGCGCACCGCGCGCTCGTAGTCCGAGAGGTCGCGCGAGCCGGCGGGCAGCTGCCGGGCGAGCGTCTGCGCGGCGAGCATGCCCGAGCGGATCGCGTAGTGCAGGCCCTTGAGCTTCGGGACGTTCACCATCCCCGCCGCGTCCCCGCAGAGCACGAGCCCCGGCGCGTGCAGCCGCGGCAGCGCCCAGAACCCGCCCTCGGGGATCGCCTTCGCCCCCCACGCCACCCGGCGGCCGCCGCGCAGGACCTCCCGCACGAGCGGGTGGAGCTTGAGCTCCTGGAGCAGGTCATGGGGCGACAGCCCCGGGTCGGCGTAGTCCAGGCCCACCACGTGGCCGAGGGAGACCCGGTGCGGCTCGCCATCGCGTCGCATGGGGTACAGCCACGAGCCGCCGAACTCCCGGAAGCGCGCCTGCGGCCGCAGGGGCCAGCCCACGGTGTGCACGACCCGGTCGAGCGGGCGCTCGACCTCCCACACCTCCTTGACCCCCAGGGCCCACACCTGCGGGTCCGCGCCCCGGCCGAGGTCGAGCGCCTCGATCGCCGCGCCCGTGAGGTGCCCCCAGCAGCCCTCGGCGAGCACGGTGGCCCGCGCGACGACGTCGCTGCCGGGCTCGAAGGTGGCAAGCGGCTTGCCGTCCCGGCCGCGTCCGCGGTCGCCCGAGCGCACGCCGAGCACGTCGCCGTCGCGCACGAGCAGCTTGGCGCCCACCGTCTCCGGGAGCAGGTACGCGCCCGCCTCCTCCGCCCGTTCGGCGAGCCAGCGGGTGAGCTCGGCCACGGAGACCACGACGTTCCCGCGGTTGCGGAAGGGCGGCGGGACGGGGCGCAGGCGCACGGAGCGGCGCTCGTCGAGCAGGAGGTGGACCGCGTCGCCGGGGACGGCGCCGAAGTGCGGCCAGCCGCCCTCGGGCACGAGGTCGCGCAGGGACACGGGATCGAGCACCGCGCCCGAGAGGCCGTGCGCGCCCGGGAAGGCTCCCTTCTCGAGCACGGCGACCGGCACGTCGCCCAGCCGCTCGGCCAGCGCGGGGTCCCGCCCGGCAAGCTGCAGGAGGTGGATCGCGCAGGCCAGGCCGGCGACCCCGCCGCCCACCACGGCCACGCCCACCTCGATGCGCTCCTCGGGCGGATCGGTGGGCGCTCCCACGAACTCCCGCGCCGGCTCGACCGGCGGCGGGAAGGCGGAGGGTGCGACGTCGCCGGGACGCCGCCGCTCGCGGAGACGGAACGGCGAGGGCCCGCCGTTCACTTCCGCGATCGGATCGCCTCGGCGAGGCGGGGCACGATCTTGTTGAGGTCGCCGACCACGCCGAGGTCGGCGTACTCGAAGATGGGGGCGCTCGCGTCCTTGTTGATCGCGACGATGTGCTCCGAGGCCTGCATGCCCACCTTGTGCTGGACCGCGCCGGAGATGCCCGCGGCGAGGTAGAGCTTCGGCGCGACGGTCTTGCCCGTCTGGCCGATCTGGGCCGCGTAGGGGTACCAGCCGGCGTCGACCACGGCGCGGGTGGCGGCGACGGCGCCGCCGAGGGCGCGCGCGAGGTCCTCGAGCTGGGCGAACCCGTCCGCCCGCCCCAGCCCGCGCCCGCCGGCCACGACGAGGTCGGCGTCCTCGATGGGCACGTCGGCGCCGCGCTGCTCGCCCCGCGAGACCATCCGCATCCGGGCCGACCACGGGGAGAGCTCGACCTCGACGTCCTCGACGGGGGCGCCGGCCCCGTCCGCGTCGCCCACGGGGAAGGCGTTGAGGCGGCCGACGACGATGCCCCGGCCCCGGTAGCGCGAGACGGAGACGAGCGAGTCGCCCAGGATCGGGCGCTCCGCGATCAGGCCGCCGTCCTCCACCGCGACCCGGGTGACCTCCATGGTCACCCCGGCCCCCAGTCGCGCGGCCAGCCCCGCGCCGACCTCGAAGCCGAGCAGGCCGCCGCCGAACAGCGCGTACCCGTAGTCGTGCTCCGTGACGAGCTGCGCCATGACGTCGACCACCGGCGGGGCGAGGCCCTCCGCCGCGCTCGCCCGCCACACCCTGGCCGCGCCGTGCCCGCCGAGCGTCGAGCACAGCTCGTCGGTCAGGTCCTCGCCGCCGACGACGACGGCGTCCGCCTGGACGCCGAGCTCCGCGGCCAGGCGGGCGGCCTCGGACACCGCCCCCAGCGAGTTGCGGTTGAAGGCCCCGTCGTGGTGCAGGGCGTAGACGAGGATGCCGCTCACGGGACGAGCCCTCGCTCGTCGAGCCAGGCCACGATCGCCTCGACGGTCTGCGCCGTGTCCTCGTCCTCGATAACCCTGCCCTGGCCGCGTGCGGGCGGGACGGTGAAGTCGCCGCAGCGCACCCGCGAGCCCTCGAGGCCCACCCGCCCGGGATCGATGCCCGCCTCGGCGAGCCCGACGGTGGACAGGGACTTCTTGCGCGCGCCCATGATCGCCTTCAGGGAGGGGTAGCGCGGCTCGTTGATCGCGTCGCCGACGGAGATCACGGCGGGGAGGTCGACTTCCACGACGTCGTAGCCGTACTCGGCCTGGCGCTCGCAGCGCAGGGTGCCCTCGGCCACGTCGAGCTTGATGACCTGGGTCAGCGAGGGCATGCGCAGGTGGTCGGCCACGACCGCGCCGACCGTGTAGCACCCGCCGTCGCCGGACTGCTGGCCGAGCAGGACGAGGTCGGGCGCCTCGCGCTCGAGCACGCGAGCCAGGGCGTAGCCCGTGGCGGCCACGTCCGAACCGGCCAGGGCGTCGTCGGTGAGGTGCACGGAGCGGTCGGCGCCCAGGGACACGGCCTTGTGCAGCGCGCGCACGGCGGACGGCGGCCCCATCGTGACCGCGACGATCTCCTCCACCTCGACGACCCCGCCCTCCCTGATCTGCACCGCCGCCTCGATCGCGTGGGTGTCGTAGGGGTTGAGGTTGCGCTCGCCGCTGCGGTCCATCCGCCCCGTCCGCGGGTCGATGCGCTGCTCGATGGCCGCGTCCGGGACCTCCTTGACCAGGACGCAGATCCGCATTGTGATGATCCTAATCCGCCCGCGCGCGGCGATCGTCGACCCCGGCGCGGATGAAGTCGACGATGGCCTGGGTCGGCGCGCCGGGGGTGAAGACCTCGGCCACCCCGAGGCCCTTGAGCACGGGGATGTCGTCGCGGGGGATCGTGCCCCCGAGGCAGACGAGCACGTCGCCGGCGTCCTCCTCGCGCAGGAGCTCGACGACCCGGGGCACGAGCGTCATGTGCGCGCCCGAGAGGATCGAGAGCCCGACGGCGTCGGCGTCCTCCTGGACCACCGTCTCCACGATCTGCTCCGGGGTCTGGTGCAGCCCCGTGTAGATGACCTCCATGCCCGCGTCGCGCAGGGCGCGGGCGATGATCTTCGCGCCCCGGTCGTGCCCGTCGAGGCCGGGCTTGGCCACGACCACGCGGATCGGGCGCGCCGGGCTCAAGGGACCGAGTCCCCCTGCGCGCCCGCCGAGGGCGGGGTGTCCTCTCGGCCGGCGAGCACGGGGCGCCGCTCGGCTTGCGAACGCCGCTCGCGCGACATCGGTCCGATGCTACGCCTGGCCGCGTCTGCCCGCGAGGGTCGGCCCTGTCGCCCCGCGCAGGAAGACGGCGTCGCCGTGCCCGCCCCCGCGACCCGTCCGATCACGACGAGGACATCGTGGGGGCCGCGATCGCGGAGGAGCTCGCGCACCTGCTCAGGCGAGATTGTCGGGCCGAGGGGGTATCTGCAGCGCCATGAGCGAAGAGAGCGAGCGAACCCCCCGCCTCGAGGACGCTGCCGGAGCGGCGGACCGTAGCCAGGGCCGGGAGCAGATGACGCCGGGCGACGAGGTGCCTCCCGGGGACCCCTCGGCCGGGGAGAACCTCTGCCGGGTCTGCGCGGGCACGGGCAGCGTCGAGGGCGAGCCCTGCACGAACTGCGGCGGCACCGGCCGGACAACGGAGATCGTCAGCGCCGGCCCCTGACGGGCGTGCGGCGGCGGCCGGTCAGGCGCCGCCTCCGCACGCGTCCGGGCTCTATGCGCCGTTGCGGATGACGGCCGCTTGCCCCTGTCCGCCACCGACGCAGAGCGATGCGACACCGCGCTTCGTCTGCCGTCGCTTCATCTCGTGCAGCAGCGTCACGAGGATCCGACCGCCGCTCGCCCCGATCGGGTGTCCGAGGGCGATGGCTCCGCCGCGCGGGTTCACGCGGTCGGCCTCGACGCCGAGCTCCCGGAGCACGGCCAGCGACTGCGCGGCGAAAGCCTCGTTCAGCTCGAAAAGCTCGACGTCGTGCAGATCGAGTCCCGCCTTCTCGAGGGCCTTGCGGGTGGCGGGGACCGGACCGATGCCCATGATGCGAGGCTCGACGCCGACCGAGGCGTAGCTCTCGACGGTCCCCATGGGCTCGAGCCCGCGCTCCTCGGCCTTGCGCGCGGACATCACGACAAGCGCGGCGGCTCCGTCGTTCACGCCCGAGGCGTTGCCGGCGGTGACCGTGCCCCCGTCCTTCTTGAAGGCCGCTCGCAGCTTGGCGAGCGCCTCAGCGGTCGTCCCCGCCCTCGGGTGCTCGTCGTTGTCGATCAGCCGCGGGCCGCCCTTCCCGGGCACCTCGATGGGCACGATCTCCTCCTTGAAGACGCCCTCCTCGACGGCGCGCTCGGCCTTCTGCTGACTGCTGGCGGCGAACTCGTCCTGCTCCTCGCGGCTGATGCCGTACTGCTCGGCGAGGTTCTCGGCCGTGATGCCCATGTGGATGTGGTTGAAGGCGTCCGTGAGCCCGTCGAAGACCATCGAGTCGATGAGCTGCGCGTTGCCCATCTTCGCGCCGAAGCGCTGGCTCGGGTCGAGGTAGGGGGCGCGCGTCATGTTCTCCATGCCGCCCGCGACGACGACGTCGACGTCGCCCGCCCGGATCATCTGCGAGGCGATCGCGACGGCCTTGAGCCCCGAGCCGCAGAGCATGTTGATCGTCGTCGCGGGAACCTCCTTCGGGATCCCGGCGGCGAGCGCCGCCTGACGCGCGGGGTTCTGGCCGAGGCCCGCCTGGAGAACGCAGCCCAGCACGACCTCCTCGACCTCCTCGGCGCCGACCTTCGCCCGTTCGAGCGCGGCGCGCACCGCCCTGGCGCCGAGCTCCGTGGCCGGCACGTCCTTGTACACGCCGCCGAAGCTCCCGACCGGCGTGCGCACCGCACTGACGATGACCGCGTCTTCCACCACAAGCTCCTTTGTCCGCCTTGCCCCTGTGGATAACCGTCGGACCCCTCCCGGAAACTACCGGCGGGCCCCACCCGTCCGACCCGGGGTCGGGAGGGTCGTGGCGGGGGCGGCGGACAGGCCGAACCGCTCGCCCTGCAGGGGCAGGCGCAGCGAGTGCGCCGGTCCTGCCCATGCAGCCCCGGGGGCGAAGGGCCTGTCCGTTGACCTCTCCCCAATAGGTTCTCGCCCCCATGCAGATCAACGCCACGACCTCGCTGCCCATCGACACGGACGCCGACACCGTCGCCGTCGGCCTCTTCGAGGGCGAGGGCATCGCCCACGACGCGGACGGCGCGATGCAGGCGCTCGTCGAGCGCAGGGAGGCGCGCCCGCGTCTCCGCCACCTCGCCGTGACCCATGCCGCGGGCAAGCGCTGGATCGTCGTCGGCCTGGGCGCCCGGGACGGCTTCGACACGGAGCGGGCGCGGGTGGCGGCGGCGGTCGCCCTCGGCCGGGCCCGCGACCTCGCCGCGTCGCACCTGTGCTGGGAGCTGCCCCACCGCGTCGCCGACGACGTGGCCGCCGCCCTCGTGGAGGGCACCGTCCTCGCCGCCTATCGGTTCACCCGCTACAAGGCCCCGGGGCCCGAGGGCGAAGGCGAGGGGCCTCTCGAGGCGCTCACCGTCTCCGCCCACGACGACGTG
>JALYMR010000178.1 GCA_030773615.1 Actinomycetota bacterium | reverse complement strand
TGCGATCGCGCTGGCCCTCGCCGCGCTGGGACGAGAGCCTCCTCGGCCGGGCGCAGCAGACGCCGCGCGCGAAGCGCTCGTGCCGGGAAGCAAGCTCACGCTCAAGAGCGCGGTGCAGGTCAACCGCACGCGGCACTTCGCGACCCTGTCGATCCACCAAGCGGTGGCTGCGCCGCTCGCTGCGGATCCGGCTGCGCGGTTTGACGTCCGCCCGACGCTGGCGTGTCGTCGACACGCTCGCGCCTGAGCCCGGTGCGAGCGTGAGGACTTCGCGGCCGGTGACTTCGTGTTCGGGTGCGACCCGCGGCGGCCGTGGTTGCACGGCCCGCCGGCGGGCTCCGCCGCACCCACGGTCACCACCCCCACATAGCGGCTTGCCGCCCGCGCCATCGAGGTGGGTGACGCCGGGCTACGCGATGAGGAGGGTGCGCTGGCAGCCTGTTCGGCCGAGTCGGCGACGTTGCCCTTGTGCGCCCCGACCGCTTCGTCTTCGGGGCATCCCGGGCCGAGGAGACCCCGCAGCTGCCGGGCGAGCTCGCCGAGGCACTCGGCACGTCCGGACGAACCGAAGCCACGCCGCGTCGGCGGCCATGAGCTCCTGCGGGTGGGCGAGCGCCAACCGCTTCCGCTTTCCGCGACGCAGTCGCCCTCCTAGCGCGGGCTCCCTGAGCCGTACCTGGGCCGCATGGCCCGGCCGCACGAGGTGTCCGAAGGCCCCGGTAGGTCGGGAGAGGCCGCGAACGTCGGGCATGCAGGACTCCGAGGGACAGGCAGGGGTCGATGGTGAGGAAGGGGTCGGGGGTTCAGTCCCTCCGGAGGGGTGGGCGTTCGTGCGGGATCTCGATCGACAGACCATGATCGCCGAGCTCCAACGAGAGCTCGAGCGGCGCTCCGATCCCGCGAAGCGGTCCTGGTGGGAGACCTACGTCAAGGGGCGCCGCCTTCCGCGGTACGCAGATGCGCGAGGTCCGCGAGGTCGTGGCTGCGTTCGTCGCGACGCATCCGGAGCTCGCCGAGGCCGAGCTCAAGGCCCTGGCCTGCGAGCTCATCACCCAGCCGCTGAGCAAGGACAAGCTGGCCGGCGTGCTGCTGCTCTCCGAGCATCTCGTCGACCGCCCGGCCTGGATGACCTGCCCATGTTGCGCGGCCTGCTGGCCCCACCTCGGCGACTGGAACGTCTGCGACTGGTTCTGCGTGAAGGTCCTGGCCCGCATGCTCGAGCGCAGCGACGACCCCCAGCGGCTCGCCGGCGAGCTCATCGCCTGGACGGCCAGCGAGGACCTGTGGGTGCGGCTGGCCGGGCTGGTCGCCTTCGTCGAGCTCGCCCCGCGCGGGGACGCGGCGATGGAGGGACTCACCCGGCGGCTGATCGAGGGCGCCGGACGGAACGTCGCCGACCGGCGGCTTCGCCCAGACCAACGTGGGCTGGGTGCTGCGCGAGCTGGCGAAGTCACAGCCGGACGAGGTGCGCGCATTCCTCGCCGACCATGCCGACGTCATGTCGGGCGAGGCGCGGCGGGCCGCTTCGGCGCGCCTGTAGGGAGCGGGGCTCCGGGCTGCTCGTGGACGACGAGCAGGGCGGGCTACCCGCAGGGCTAGCAGGCGCTGCAGCCCGTGAGGGGAGGTCGGTCTCACGATAGGCAGTCGCCTCTCGCTGACCCCCGATGCGGTTTATGCTCACGGCGGCACAAGCCACGGCCAACGGGAGGCACATGGCGAAGACAGCGGCCGACATGGTCGCCGAGGCGAAGGCGCGCGTCGAGAACCTGACCGTCGAGCAGACGGCCGAGGAGGTCGAGCGCGGCGACGCGCTGCTCGTCGACGTCCGCGAGCCCGAGGAGCGCGCGAAGGGCTCCATCCCCGGCGCGGTGCCGGCGCCGCGGGGCATGCTCGAGTTCTACGCCGACCCCTCGAGCCCGTACCACCTGGACGAGCTCCAGCCCGACCGGCGCATCATCCTGCACTGCGCCGCGGGCGGGCGGTCGGCGCTGGCCGCCCGCACCCTGCAGGACCTCGGCTACCGCGACGTGGCGCACCTCGACGGGGGCATCAGGGCCTGGGAGGCGGAGGGCAGGCCCGTCACCCGCGACGGCTCCTGATGCCTGCAGCGGTCACCGCAGCGAGAGCTGGAGCACGAGGGTGTCAAGCCAGCGGCCGTGCTTGAAGCCGACGCCGGTGAGCAGGCCGGCGTCGGCGAAGCCGCACCGGCGGTGCAGGGCCACCGAGGCGGGGTCCTCGGTCACGGCGATGACCGCCACGAGCTCGCGCAGGCCGCATGACGGCGCGAGCGCGACGAGCTCCCCGAGGAGCCGGCGGCCGTGCCCGCGACCGCGCGCCTCGGAGGCCACGTACACGGACGTCTCCGCCGTGAAGCGGTAGGCGCTGCGCGGGCGGTACGACGCGAGGTAGGCGAAGGCCTCGACGTCGCGCTCGCCCTCGGCCACGAGGAACGGCAGCCCCGCTCGCTGCACGTCGGTCACCTTCGCCGCCATCTCGGCGGGCGTGGGCGGGACCTCGTCGAAGGTGGCCACCGAGGTGCGGACGTAGTGGCCGTAGATCTCGGCCAGGCGCTCGGCGTCGGCGGTCGTTGCGGCGCGGGGTGCCACCCCCCGAGGCTGGCATAGTCGCCGGATGCGCCGCGACCACCGCCTCGTGCCGACCGTCGCCCGCGGCCTCGTCGCCGGGGCGGTCGGCACCCTCGCCATGGACCTCGTCTGGTACTCCCGCTTCCGCCGCGGGGGCGGGGAGGGGCACTTCGCCGACTGGGAGATCACGAGGGAGGTCCCGAGCTGGGACGCGGCCCCCGCCCCGGCGCAGATGGGCCGCAAGCTGCTCGAGCTCGCCCTGCGCCGCGAGGTCCCCCTGGAGCGGGCCCCCGCGCTCAGCAACGCGATGCACTGGGGCTACGGCACCGCGTGGACCGCGCTGTACGCCGCCGCCGTGCGGCGCCGCCCGCTCTGGGCGGGCCCCGCGTTCGGCGCCCTCGTGTGGTCGTCGGGCTACGTCGTCCTGCCGCTCGCCGGGGTGTACGAGCCGATCTGGCGCTACGACCTGCCCACCCTCGCGCAGGACCTCAGCGCCCACCTCGTGTTCGGCACCGCGGCCGACGGCGCGCTGCGCCTGCTCTCCCGCGCGGGCTGACCCGGGCCCGCGCCCCGGTCAGGGCACGAAGAGCCGTGCCTGCATCTCCTCGTCGGACTGCGGGTTGAGCTCCCACAGCCCCCGGACGCGGCCGCGCAGGTCGTCCGGCAGCCGGTCGGCGCCGTGGTGGTCGATCTCCACGAGGTTGCCCGCGGGGTCGCGCAGGTAGAGCTGCACGACGTCGCCGGGCAGCTCCACGAGGTGGTTGCCGAACGCGTCGTCGTCGAACGCGCCCCGGCGCTCCGCGGCGCGGTACACGGGCTCGAGGTCGTCGACGGTGATCCCCAGGTGATGGTGGCTCGTGGGGGTGAGGTCCTTCTCGAAGAGATGCAGCTGCGTGCGCCCGAGCGCGAGCACTGCACCGGCAGGCCGAAGTTCGGGGTGGTGACGGGCTCCGCGCCCAGGACGTCGACGTAGAAGTCCACGGACTCCTGCAGCCTGCGTGCGTTGATGCTCACGTGGTTGATCCGGGCTGGCCACCGCGTCCCCTCTCGCTCGGCGTACGATCCCGCACCCCATGCCGGAGGAGGAGGAGGATCGCATGCCGGAGATCGTCGTCGTCGGAGCCTTCACCGCCCTGCCCGGCAAGGAGGCGCAGGCCGCCGAGACCTTCCGGGCGCCCGTGGAGCCCACCCACCGCGAGGAGGGCTGCATCCTCTACGCCCTGCACCAGGGCGTCGACGATCCCCCGGCGGCGCACCTTCATCGAGCGCTGGACCTCGCTCGAGCTGCTCGACGCCCACCTCGCCAGCCCGCACGTCAAGGCCGCGCTAACCAAGCTGCCCGAGCTGTTCGACGAGAGCGGCGAGATCGTCGTGTACGAGGCGCTGCCGGGCGGCGAGGCGAGAAAGGGGTCGCTCGCCGCCCACGCGGGCGGGTGACCCCTAGGGCACCGGCACCCCGTCGGCGGCCGCCCGCAGCGCGGCGATGTCGAGCTTGCGCATCCCGAGCATGGCCTGCATCGCGCGCTGCGCGCGGGCCGGGTCGGGGTGGGCGAAGAGCTCCTCCATGCCGGTCGGCACGACCTGCCACGACAGCCCGAACCGGTCCTTGAGCCAGCCGCAGGGCCCCTCCTCGCCGCCCTCGGACAGGCGCTCCCAGAGGTGGTCGACCTCCTCCTGGGTCTCGCAGGTGACCTGGAAGGAGACGGCCTCGGTGAAGGGGAACTGCGGCCCGGCGTTGATCCCGACGAAGCGCTGCCCCTCGAGCTCGAACTCGACCGTCATGACGGTGCCGGCCGGGCCCGGGCCGCCCTCGGGGTAGTGGGTCACGCCCAGGACCCGCGAGCGCTCGAACACCGACGCGTAGAAGCGCGCGGCCTCCTCGGCCTCGCCGTCGAACCACAGGTTGGGGATGATCTTGTGCTGCACGGGTGCCCCCGGTTCGCTTGCCTGTGCCCCTGTAGACCGGCGCGAGCCGCCGAGCTCATCGGCCTAGGCGGCGGTGCGCGACGGCGGCGAGGCGCCCAGGAGCCTGCCCACCGCGCTTGCCCCCGCGGGGCGCGCGAGGTGGAAGCCCTGCCCCAGGTCGCAACCGAGCGCCTCGAGGGCGTCGAGCTGGTCGCTGCCCTCGATGCCCTCGGCGACGAAGCGCAGGTTGAGGCTGCCGCCCATCTCGACCATGGCCCGCACGAGGGCGAGGTCGTCCGGCCCCTGCGCCACTCCGTCGACGAACGGCTTGGCGACCTTGAGGATGTCGACAGGGAACCGGCGCAGGTAGCCCAGGGAGGAGTAGCCCGTGCCGAAGTCGTCCACGGCCACGCGGACGCCGAGCGACCGCAGCTCGGCGAGCCGCTCGATCGCGATGTCGGCGTCCTCCATGAGGACGGTCTCCGTGACCTCGAGGACGAGCGTCCGGGGGTCGAGGCCGTGGGCGCGCAGGCGCGACGCCACCTCCGCGACGAGCCCGGGGTGCTGGAGCTGACGACCCGAGAGGTTCACGCTCATGGTGAGCGGCGCCGGCGCGACGTGCTCCTGCTGCCAGCGCGCGAGCTGGCGGCAGCCCTCGTCGAGCACCCAGCGGCCGATGGGCACGATGAGCTCCGTCTCCTCGGCGAGCGGGATGAAGGACGAGGGCGGGACGAGCCCGCGGCGCGGGTGGCGCCAGCGCAGCAGGGCCTCGACCCCGCTCACCGTCCGCTCGCGCAGCTCCCAGACGGGCTGGTAGTGCAGCTCGAACTCCTCGCGCTCCACCGCGCGCTGGAGGTCGGCCTCGAGCTCGAGGCGCTCGAGCATCGCCCGGCGCATCCCCGGCTCGAAGACCTCGAAGCGCCCTGCGCCCCCGCGCTTGGCGCGGTACATCGCCACGTCGGCGTTGCGCAGCAGCTCCTCCGCCGCCCCGCTGCCCGCGGCCACCCCGATGCTCACGCTGATGAACACCTCGCGGTCGTCCGCCGTGAACGGGGCGCGCAGGGCGAGGATGAGCCGCTCGGCGAGGCGGGCGACGTCCTCCTGGCTCGGGCTGTCCTCGAGCAGGACCGCGAACTCGTCGCCCCCGAGCCGGGCGGCGACGTCGCCCTCGCGCAGCTGCCCGCGGACGCGTCCGGCGGCGGCGACGAGCACCTCGTCGCCGGCGGCGTGGCCCAGCGTGTCGTTGATGAGCTTGAAGCGGTCGAGGTCGAGGAAGAGCACCGTCGCGCGCGGGCCGCCGCGCTCCGCGAGCGCCAGCCGCGACTCGAGCCGCTCGAGGAACAGCGCGCGGTTCGGCAGCCCGGTGAGCGGGTCGTGGTAGGCCTGGTGCATCCTCGCGACGGTCCGCGCGTCGCTGATGGCCAGGCTCGCGTGCTCGGTGAAGGCCAGGAGGACCTCCTGCTCGCTCTCGCTGTAGCGGCGCGAGGGGTCGCGGGAGGCCACCACGAGGCTGCCGATCGCCTCCCCGCGCTCGTGCACGGGCGCGGCCATGGCGGCGCTCAGGTCGCGGGCGGCGAACGCGCGCAGGGCGCCGGGCGCGGTCTGGTAGTCGTCGAGCACGACGAGGCGGCCCTCGGAGATCGCGCCCGCCGGCGCCCGTGCCGACGGGGGTGCGCCGCGTCGCGCGCAGGAGCTCGGGGTCCACGCCGCGGGAGGCGACGAGCACCACGTGCGACGGGTCGTCGGGGTCGACGAGGCGCAGGCCGATCATCTCCTCGCCGAGCAGCTCGTGGGCGCCCACGACGATCGCGTCGAGCACCTCGTCGAGCTCGGCGCGCTGCGAGATGGAGCGCTGTGCGCGACAGGCGCTCGAGCAGCCGCCCGCGCTCGCGAGCAGGCGGGCGTTCTCCCGCTCGCGCTCGAGCGCCCGGCGCCCGAGGAGGCCGAGGGCGAGCACCCGGGCGAGCGCGCGCAGGACGGCGCGCTCCTCGTCGCCGAACGGCTCGTCGCCCAGCCGGCCGAGCACGAGCACCTCGTCGCCGAGGTCGGGCAGGGGGCAGCTCACGACGGTGGCGGTGGTCGCGCCGCGCAGGCGCAGCGCCGCCTGCCCGTCCCACGCCGCCTCCAGGAGCC
>JALYMR010000177.1 GCA_030773615.1 Actinomycetota bacterium | reverse complement strand
GCGCGGGTGGGGGGTGACTGCCTGTGGACGGGGTGCGTGCCCTCCAAGGCGCTCCTCGCCTCGGCCAAGGCCGCCCACGCGATGCGCACCGCCGGCCGGCTCGGGCTCGAGCCGGTCGATCCCCAGGTCGACACCGCCCGGGTGTGGGCGCGGGTGCGCGCCGTGCAGGAGGACCTCGCGGCCACCACGGACTCGCCGGAGCACCTGCGCGCCGCGGGGGTCGACGTGCACCTCGGCGAGGCCCAGCTCGTGGGGACGAACGCCGTCGAGGTCGACGGGGCCACCCTCGAGGCGCGGTTCATCCTCGTCGCCACCGGGAGCGAGCCGCGCCTGCCGCCGATCCCCGGCCTGCGCGAGGCGCGCCCGCTGACGAACGAGACGGTGTTCGGCCTCGAGCGGGCGCCGCGCAGCACGGTGCTCGTGGGCGCCGGGCCGCAGGACGTCGAGCTCGCGCAGGCGCTCGTGCGGCTCGGCGTCCGGGCCACGCTGCTGGGGCGCGACGCGTCGCTGCTGCCCCGGGACGAGCCCGAGCTGGCCGCCCGGCTCGCCGACCGCCTGCGGGCCGAGGGCGTCGACGTGCAGCTCGGGGTGCGGGTCGAGCGGGTGACGGTGCAGGACGGGCAGCGGGTCGTCCACGCGCCGGGCCGGACGTGGCGGGCCGCGGAGGTCCTCGTGGGCACCGGGCGCCGCCCCGTCATCGAGGGGCTCGGCCTCGAGCGCCTGGGGGTGGAGGTCGGCGAGGACGGCGTCGTCGTCGACGCCCGCCTGCGCACCACGGTGCCCACGATCTACGCCGCGGGGGACGTCGCGGGGCGCCAGCGCTTCACCCACACGGCGGGCTTCGAGGCCGCCCGCGCCGTGCGCAACATGTTCCTCCCCGGCCGGGCCGAGCGCGGCTTCGTCGTGCCGTGGTGCACCTTCACGGACCCCGAGCTCGCCCACGCGGGGCTCACGGAGGCGCAGGCGCGCGCGGAGCACGGCGACGCCGTGCGGGTGTGGCGGGCCGACCTGGCGGACTCCGACCGCCTGCGGGCGGAGGGCACGGCCGACGGCGCCCTGCACCTCGTGTGCGCGCGGGGCCGGCTCGTGGGGGCGCACGTGCTCGCCCCCGCCGCGGGTGAGGTGATCGGCGAGCTCACCCTCGCCATCGAGCAGAGGCTGAAGCTCGGCGACCTGGCCGGCGTCGTGCACCCCTATCCGACGGTCGCCATCGCGATCCAGCAGCTCGCCGGGCGCGCTGCGCTGGCCGGCGCGCGGCGCTTCGCCTGGCTCGCCCGTCGCCGCAGCGCCTGACCCGCCTTCGGCGCGGACGGATGTCCGGTCCCCACGCTGGCCCGGCAGGAGTACTGTCCCCGGGGTTCGAGGAAGGGCGCGCAGGGCCGCGCGCCGCGTATGAGGTCACGGAGGATCGCCATGACGGTGCTGTCGGAAGCCGTGCTCGAGTTCGTGCCAGCCGCTGCGCTGCGCCGGGCGGTCGAGCAGCAGGGCACGCTGGTGGTGGTCGTCGGGTTCGCCGACGGCCTCGAGCTGTGCCGGGGCCTGCGCATGCTCGCCCAGCGGCACCCCGCGACGCGCTTCGCCCTGGCCGGGACGGAGGGCGCGCTCGCCGCTCGCCACCTCGGGAGCCTGACCAACGTCACCCTGCTCGGCGCGCTCCCGCCGGCGCCGCTCGCCTGGCTCGTCGCGAACGCGCACCTCGTCCTGTGCGCCGGCGGCGAGCCGCCCCAGGCCGACGTGCCCGTCGTCGCGCTCCCCGCCGACCCGCACACGCTCGTGGCCCTGGCCAGCGAGCCGGTGCAGGAGGCGGAGTCGGCGATGGCGCTCTAGCGCCCTCCCTGCGCCGCGCGCACCCTGGCCTGCACCTCGGCGAGGTCGACGTCGCCCGAGATCACGCTCGAGACGAGCCAGAACAGCGCGGCGCCCAGCAGGCAGAGGATGGCGTCGCCGAACCCGAAGGCGATCCAGGCCGCGACGAACGCGAACCCGAGGACGGCGGCGAACTGCTTGGGGGTCATCTAGTTGAGCTCCCTTCTGTGCTTGCGATCGAAGCCCGAGAGGGTGACGTCGACGGGCACGGCGGGCAGCCCGTGCTGGTCGAGGGCCCGGCGGACCCGTCCCTGCACGTCGGAGAGCGTGTCGGCGACGTCGCGCGCCCGGCGGACGGTGACGTCGACCGTGAGCTCGTCGACCCCGTAGCGCCCGTTCGCCCCGCTCACTGCCGGGTGCAGCGAGGCCGCGGTCTCGGCCATGCGCTCGATCGCGCGGGGCTCCACCACCACCTCGCCGCGATCGTCCGAGCTCAGCTCGAGGTCCTGCCGGGCGAGGTAGGGGCGGGGGAGCTCCTTCAGGGCGAGGAAGCCGAACAGGAGGAACGCGATCACGCCGGCGCCGGCGGCGATCGCCCGGGTGGTGGTCCCGCTCACGTCGTCCGCGGAGAGGCCGGTGAGGAAGTCGTAGGCCGTGCGGTAGCCGCTGAGGCGGTCGACGGTGCCCGGCCGCAGCCCCGCGGCGAGCAGGATGGCCATCAGGCCGTACCAGATCAGCGTGCCCGCGAGGAGGAGCACGAGCAGGCGCCCGAGGAAGCGCAGGGACGAGCCGCGGGAGCGCACCCGCTGGCGCATCACTGGACCCTCGACCCGGCGCCGCCGAGCCGCGTCTGCACCTTCGTGCGCAGCCCGAAGGGCTCCGCGAGCGGGCGCACCCGCTCCTCCACGGCCTGACGGACCTCGTCGGGGTCGGCGCGGAGGGTGTGCTCCGCCCGCACCGTGAGCCGCCCGCCGCTCGAGCGCCCGGGGCGGACGCGCACGTGCGCGCCGCTCACCCCGCGCGCCTGCTCGACGAGGGTGGTCGCGGCCTGGGCGAGGGGGCGCCGCCGAGCGCCGACCCGGCCGTCGCCGCCCCGACCGGGCAGGCTCAGGAGCCGCTCGCGCGCGGGGGTGAAGATCCCCAGGAGCAGCAGGAGCCCGAGGAGGATGGCCCCGAGCCCGGCCAGCATCGTGAGGAGGCCCTGCTCGCCGCTCTCGAGCCGGCGCAGGAAGCCGCCGACCTCGTCGCCGACCGCGGACAGGCCCACGAGGTCGGCGAGGCCGGCGAGGCTCAACGTGCCCGTGCCGCCCTGGATCGAGAAGATCGCGATCGTGAGCCCCAGGAGGGCGAGGGCGAGGAGGAGCAGGAACGAGAGGACGCGCACGAGCAGGCGCGCGAGGGGGATCACGGCGCCTCCTCGTCGGGGGCGAGGTCCGCGAACACGACGTTGACCGCGCCGACGAGCTCGGCCAGGCCGGCGGACGCCGCCGCGGCGAGCACAGCGGCGCGGATCGCCTCGGCCAGGGCGGGGAGGGGGACGGGGCGCACGGTCAGCCGCAGGTCGACGTCGAAGCGCGCGGCCCCGGCGCCGACGCGCACGCCGCGCAGCGTGGCGTCGCCCACGCGCTCCACGACGGCGCCCGTCGGCCCGGCGTCGCCGCCGCCCACGCCCGGCACGGC
>JALYMR010000176.1 GCA_030773615.1 Actinomycetota bacterium | reverse complement strand
TCGTCGCCGAGACCGATGCCCTGGCCCGTCCAGTTCGAGACGAACATCTCGGACCCGCGCTCCATCTCGATCGCCGTGCGACAGAACTCCCAGATCGCGAGCCCGTGAAGGATCGTGGACTTGCCGGCGTTGTTGCCGCCGCCGAGCAGGGAGACGCCCGGGTGCAGGTCGAACGCCTGGTCGCTGAACTGCTTGAGCCGGTGAAAGCTGACCTTGAAGACCATGCCTGGCGCGCCAGCGTAGGGCAGCAGTCAGGCGGGGTGGCGCTACAAGCACGGCCCGTGAAGCGGCGTGCACGGTCAGCGTGAGCGCCAGCGCCTCGAGGTCGGCCGGCAGCTCCGCCGACACGGCACTTCCGCTATCGGGTGAAGCGGCAGGCCGGCCTGGCCGTTCGTCCGCAAGTGGGAGGACCCCGGACCGTCAGCAGACGAGCGCCAACCCAGAACTCGTCTCCCTCTAACGTCCCTGCGCCGGGTCGCCCGTGCGATACCGGGGGACGACGTTCATCGTCTCGCCCCCCCTCGCGACGTGCGGCTCGGTCATCGCCGCGGGCCGCGAGTGGGCCACGAAACGCGTCGAAACCGTCCGTCAGCGTCCGTCCTCACGAAGCACACCCGGAAGAGAAGCACGGCGCTTTGCAGGGACTTCCCGCAGGCCGAAGTGCTAGGTTCTCTCCCGTAGCACCCACCCGCCGCCGGTACTACATCTAGGTGTCGGGGGCGCTGCTCCCAACCTCGCCGGCCCCACCTGGGGACGGCCGCCGTCGGCGATATCGACGCCGCGGGCCATGAGCGGGCCATGAACCGCGTCGGAAGGACCGGCCAGCGCACTCACGACGAGCCACGTGCGCAAGGGAAGCAAGGCGCTTGCAGGCACTTCCCGGACCCGCACCTGATACGTCCTGCCCCGTTGCACCCACCCACCGCCGGTACGCCCACCCCGCCCGCCATCCGTACGTCCTCGCTGCGAAGCCGGCGCGCCCACTGATACAGCGCGCCCTCGAGCGGCCACCTCGAGGCCAGCCGGGCGAACGTCGCCGTTCCCGTCATCTCGCCCATCGTCGCGCTGGACGCGATCTTCGCCCTGGCCTTCGCGGCGGCGGGGCCGTCGATGTGGGGCCTTCGTCGTCGTGCTCCTCGGACAAGTCCTGGTTGCGCGAGCCCCAGCGCCGGCCACATCGTGAACTCGCGCTTCAACGCGCCGTCGCCTGGCGGCCCCGCGGTCGCCCGCGGCTCATCTGTCGATTGACGCCACCGCGCGCCGCACACGGGCCGGCGGAAGCGCCCCTGCCCGAACGCGACCGGAGTCCGCGGCGCGCACGAGCCGCCGCGAGATCCTGAGCATCGCGGCGCGTTCGTCGACGGACGGCACACCCTCACGCAGGGTCGCCCAGGCCGGAGGGACGTCGGTGTACCGCACCTCGGTCATGGACACCTCAGCGGCCGCGGTGAGTGGTGAACTCGCGCGCGGAGCTCGCAGGGGCGCTGTGCCGCAACCTGCGCAGCCAGCCGGCGGCCAGCGCCACGTCGCGACGGACGCGGACGCGGACGCGGCGCGCGTCCCGCGGCGTTCGCCGCGGGTTCCCGCGGACGCGACTCGTCGCAGGATCGGTGCGAGTCACGGTGTCTCCGATTCGGGTGGCGGCCACATGGGTGATTCCGATCAGGTCCCCCAGCGCGTGACGTCGGCTGAACCGGCACGCCGAAGTCCGTTGGGTGGGGACCTCGTTGCTCGGCCCGGGCTCATCTGGCGACCGAAGCTGCCGTCGCCACTGCGCGCCGCGTTCTAGCGAGGCTGGAGCCTGCGCGCTTCGAGGTAGGCGCCGAACAGACCTCATCCCGAGCCGCCTCCGCGCGACCGAGGCCGAGGTCGCCCTCGGCGCGTCGGACGGTGGAGTCCAAGTTCGCCCGATCGCCGGGAGCGGCTCCCCGCGCTGTCGAGCCACCCCCCGACGTGGCGGCTCGAGCTGGCGGGGTGAGGCCTCGCCGAGACGCTCGATCGGGTGGGCGAGGACGAGGTCGCCGTGGTCGTCCACGAGGGCCTCGCCAACCTCCGCGGCCGCATCGGAACTTTGACACGCAGTACACCCTCGCTGAGCGAGCCGCCGGACGCTCCGCAAGCGCGACGGGTTCGACCAAGGCCCGGCCGGGGAGGGAGTGGCCATGGGAAGCGCACCCTCATCGCCGGACCGGCTGCGACGGTCGAACTTCTTCGACGGGCCGAGACCGTGGTCGCCGGAGCGCGAGCGCGACATCCGCGATGTCGCGGCGACGGTCTGCGAGTGCGACCTGTTCGCCGAGCGCGAGCTGTCGGCCGCCGAGGGCACGTGGGAGTACGCGCTGAGCGCGTCGGGCCGGCGGGTCTTCCTCCGTCACGGGACCCAGGACGTCGCGATCCTCGACGAGGTCTTCCGCAAGCGCCTATACGACCCGCCGCCGCACGTCGCCGAGATCCTCGAGGCCGCCGCGGAGCCGCTGACGGTCGTCGACGTCGGCGCCAACATCGGCCTGTTCGGCGCGTTCGTGGCCGACCGGTTCGCGACCGGCACGATCGTCGCGTTCGAGCCCGATCCCTTCAACCTCGCGCTGCTCGATCGGATGGTCGGCGCCAGCGGGGAGGAGCCCGCGTGGGGGATCGTGCGCGCCTGCGCGGGCACGGGACAGGGCAGCGTCGCCTTCCACGCCGGCGAGTTCGCATGCTCGCGGATCGCCGAGCCGGGCGCCGCCCCCCGTGAGACGACGATGACCCCGGTGGTCGACCTGTTCGAGCACCTCGAGCACGCCAACCTGCTGAAGATCGACATCGAGGGCGGCGAGTGGGCGCTGCTCGCCGATCCCCGCCTGCGCACCTCGCCGGTCCGCGCCATCGCGCTCGAGTACCACCAGCATCTGAGCCCGCCGGGTCCACCGGGGCGCTCGGCCGAGCGGCTGCTCCACCGGGCGGGGTTCTCCACGGAGACGCTCCACGAGCGCCCGGACGGGCAAGGGATGCTCTGGG
>JALYMR010000175.1 GCA_030773615.1 Actinomycetota bacterium | reverse complement strand
GCGCTGGCGTCGGCCCGGGCGACGAGGGTGTAGCGCGTGCCGCCGAGCCCGATGAGCCCGCGGGGGAACTCGAGGACCGCCTCCGGCGGGATCTCGAGCACGCCGAAGCGGGTGGAGTGCAGGGTGATTGCCATACCTCCTCCGAGGGTGGGACGGGCCGTCATCGCAGGAAGTCCATGAGCGACGGCTGGATGATCTGCGCACCGGAGCGCAGCGCGGCCTGGTAGACGGACTGGTGGTTGGTGAGGTCCATGATGGCCTGGGCCATGTCGGCGTCCTCCGCCTCCGAGCGGAAGCGGTTCGCGGCGTCCTCGACGTCCTGGAGGCGGCCCTTGGCCGACTCGAGGCGCTCGGACACGGCGCCGACGGTGGTGCGCACCTCGAGCAGGTCGTCGAGGCGCCGGTCGAGCGCGACGAGGTCGGTGCTGCGCAGCGCCTCGACATCCGCCGGGACGGTGCTGCGCAGGTGGGCGCTGATGTCGCGCAGGACGTTGAGCAGCCGCCCGTCCGTGCCGTTGCCGAACAGGGCGCCGCCGGGCACGTTGACCTGGACGGCGACCCCGGGGCCGATGGTGCGCACGATGGGCCCCCCGTCGCCCGCGTAGGTGTCGGGGTTCGCGGGGTTCGCGTTGTAGGGCACGCTGGTGGTGGCCTGGCCGGCGAAGACGTAGGCGCCGTTGTAGCTCGCGTTGGCCGCCTGCTTGACGAGGCCGACGAGCTGGTCGATCTCCGTCGCCATCGCCTCGCGGTCGACGAGCGGGTAGATGCCGTTGCCGGCCTTCACGGTCAGCTCGCGCACGCGGTGGATCGCGTCGTTGACGCTCGACAGCGCCTGGTCGGTCACGTCGAGCCAGGCGCGGGCCTGGTCGATGTTGCGCTGGTGCTGCTTGGCCTCGGCGGCGTCGGCGCGCAGGCGCACGGCGCGCATGGAGTCGATCGGGTCGATCGAGGGGCGGACGAGGCGCTTGCCGGTCGAGACCTGCTCGTGCGCGTCGGCGACGCGGCTCGTCGTGTTGCGCAGGTCGGCGACGAGCCGGCGGGACATCATCCCGTCGGTGATGCGCACGCTCATGACCCCACCGCCGGGGTGGGCAGGTCATGGGTCGCGTCGCACACGCGCTTGTCGCCCTTCGTGACCATGGGTCTCCTGCTGAGGGGTGGAGCCCGGCCCCCGCTCGTGCGGTCCAGCCGATGGGCTCCTCGTCACGCACCGTGATCGGCCGCCGCCGGCCGACCTTGAGGCCGATCTCGACCGCCGTCCAGGCCCGCTGGACGGCGTGGCGCTACAGGCCGACGCGCCCCGTGCGGTTGATGAGCACGTCGAGCATCTCGTCGAGGGTCGACATGGCCCGCGCCGAGGCCTGGTAGCCGCGCTGGAAGCGCACCATGTTCGCCATCTCCTCGTCCATGGAGACGCCGGCCACGCTCGAGCGGCGATCCTCGATGCCCCCGAGCAGGGCCTGGGCGGTGTCCTGGGCCTGCCGGGCCTCGGCGCTGTCGCCGCCCACCCGCCGCACGAGCGTCGCCCACGCGGCGTCGACCGCCCCGTTGCGCAGGTTGCCCACCGCGCGGGCGATGTCGTTGTCGCCCGGGGCGCCCGAGGCACCGGGGCGGACGGTGCCCGCGCTGACGTTCACCGCGATGGAGGCCGCGGTGGTCCCCGTGAAGAAGCCGGGCGGGCTGTGGATCGCGTTGACCCCATTGACGAGCTGACCCGTCAGCGCGTCGAGGTCCGCGCGGTAGCCCGCGATGTCCGCTTGCAGCGTGCGCAGGCCGCCGATCCTCCCGCCGGGCGCGGGCAGGGCCTGCGGCCAGGTCACCGTGCCCGAGGCGCCGTCGACGAGCGGCGAGGCTGCGCCGCCGAACAGCACGTCGGCGACGCCGTCGCCGTTCGCGTCGGCCACGGAGACCTGCCCGAGCTCGCTCAGGCGGTCCAGGAGCAGGTCGCGCCGGTCGAGCAGCTCGTTGGGCTGACGCCCGGCGGCCTCCTCGCGGCGGATGGCCCCGCCGAGCTGGGCGAGCTCCGTCGCCATCGGTCCGATGGGGCCCTGCGCGCCGGCGAGGACGGCCTCCTGGTCGGCGGCGTAGGCGCCGAGGCGGGCGAGGCGGCCGTCGAGGTCGTGCAGGCCGGCGGCGAGTCCCTGGGCGTGGCTGACCAGGGCCTGGCGGGCGGCGACGTCCGAGGGCTGGTTGGCCACGTCCTGCCAGGCGTCCCAGTGGCGCTGGAGGAGGGCGTTGAGGCCGGCCTCGCCTGGCTCGTTGATGGCCTCCTCCACCCCGGCGAGCCCCGCGGCGCGCGCCTCGCGCTCGCTCGCGGCCATCCGCTGGGCGCGGAACTGCAGGTCGATGAAGCCGTCGCGCATCCGGCGGTACGCCTCGACCTCGACGCCCTGGCCCAGGAACGCGCCGCCGCCGGTGGCCACCGCGCCGGCCTCGAGCTCGAGCGAGCGGAAGGCGGTGAGGCTCGCCTCCTGGCGGCTGTAGCCCACGGTCTGCGCGTTCGCGATGTTGTGCGAGGTGACGTCGAGCGAGCGCTGCTGGGCCTGCAGCCCGCGCAGCGCCGTCTGGATGCCGAGGAAGCTCGAGACGGAGGTCATGGGCTAGGCCTGGAGGTCGAGGACGCGGTGGGCGGCGGTGCGGGCGGCCGTCACGGCGCCGGGGCCGCTGCCCGGCGGCGCGTAGGCCACGTCGTCGTCCTCGCCGCCGATGAGGCGGACGAGGTGCTCGAGGAAGGCGAGCTCCTGGCGCATGAGGGCGCGGTTGAGGGTGTGGCGGCGGGACACCTCGGCGAGCAGCCCGCGCAGATGCGCGCTGCGCTCGCGGGCGGCGAGCGCCTCGGCGGGCTGCAGGAGCGTGCACATCGCGTCGAGGGTGATCGCGTGAGGGGGCACGCCGAGGGCGGCGGCGGCCTGGGCGAGCAGCTCGCCGCGCACGCGCTCGAGGCCGGCCCGGCGCTCCATCTCCGTCTGCACCTCGGCGAGGGCCGCGAGCACCGTCTCCACGTCGCGCGCGCGGATGGCCGTGGCCTGGCGCAGGACGGACTCGAGCAGGCGCTCCGTCGAGGAGAGCTGCTCGGCGAGGTGGCCGAGCAGGGCCGGCCCCAGGCCGACGGGCATGAGCGCCTGGACGGTCACGAGCGCACGCCTCCGTCGCGCCACAGCAGGCGCGCGAGCCCGAGGCCGCCCCCGTCCATGAGCGCGTCGGCCATCGCCCCGGGGACGAGGTCGTGCTCCTTCGCGCCGGTCGTGCGTCCGAGCGTCTTCGTGAGCTGGGTGACGAGCTGGCGCTCGAAGCCGAGCGCGGCGACGTAGTCGCGCCGGCGCTCGGGCGTCGCCGCCCGCACGTCGCGGGGCAGCGCGGCGGGGTCGACGGGGGGCAGGCTCATCGCTTGACGCCGTTGGCGAAGCCGAGCATCTCGTCCTGGGCCTGGATGGCCCGGCTGGCCATCTCGAAGGCGCGCTGGGCCTCGATCATGTCCACCATCGCGTCGGAGAGCTGGACGTTCGAGAGCTCGAGGGCGCCCTGGACGACGCGGGTCCCGGCCCCGGCCGGGGTGGGCGCGCCGCTGGCCGCGGTGGCGCGGAAGGCGTTGTCGCCCTCGGGCTCGAGGCCGTCGGGGGCGGTCACGGTGACGACCTGCAGCCGGCCGATCGTGCGCTGGCTGACGGCGACGCGCCCGTCGGGGGAGATCTTCACGTCCTTCGCCGTCGTGCCGGCGGGGACGCGGACGGGCGGGTCGACGAGCTGCCCGCCCGAGGTGCCCAGGCGCCCGCGGTCGTCGATGCGCAGGTGGCCGTCGCGGGTGAGCACCCGCGTGCCGTCCTCCTGGCGGACGACGAGGAAGCCGCGGCCCTCCAGGGCGACGTCGAGGGGCTCCCCGGTCTCCGTGATCGCGCCCTGCGCCGCCCCGCGGCCGATGACGCTCGCGGCCGTGCCCGCGCCCTCCTGGGCGTTCGGGACCGTGGCCAGGCCCTGGGGCGTGTAGAGCAGGTCGCGGAACGCGACCCGGACGCGCTTGTAGCCCGTGGTGTTGACGTTGGCGATGTCGTTCGACAGCGCGGTCAGCTTGTGCTGCTGCGCGGTCATCCCGGCCGCCGCCGAGTACATGCCTTCGAGCATCGGAACTCCTGGGGAGGGAGAGCCCGGCCTCCGCGTCGCGGTCCAGCCGTGGGCTCGTCGTCGTCGGTCTGGTGATCGGTCGCGCCGCACCCGTCTTGAGGCGCTCCGCGGCCGGGTGGACGAGGGGGCTAGCCCCGCATGGAGGCGACCTGGTTGGCCGCCTTCTCAAGCGTTCCGTCGATGGTCGTGATCGCGCGCTGGACCGCCTCGATCGCGCGCAGGGAGGCCATCATGTCGACCATCGTCCGTGCGGCCTCGACGCCCGAGAGCTCGAGCGCGCCCGTGCGCACCCGCCCCGTCGCCTGGCCCGTGGCCGCGCCCGTGAACAGGGCCTCGCCCACCTTGCGGGCGTCGGGCACGGCGAAGACCCCTACCGCCCGCCGGTCCACCTCGCGGCCGCGCACCGCGACCGGGGCGCCCCCCGGGCCGAGGACCCGGTTGCCGAGCTGGTCGACCAGCGTGCTGTCCGCCGCCGCCCGGAAGGCGCCGTTGCGGGTGAAGCGCACGCCCTCGGGCGTCTGGACCGCGAAGAAGCCCTCGCCGTCCACGGCGAGGTCGAGTGGCTCGCCCGTGTCGCGCACGCCCTGCGGGCGCAGGTCGGTGACCTGGCGCTCCACGCGCGCGCCCTGGGCGATCTGGCCCACCGGCGTCTGGTGCAGGTTGCGCACGAGCAGCGCGCCGAAGGCGTGCTGGGCGCTGCGGTCGGCCTTGTAGCCGGGGGTGGCGGCGTTGGCCAGGTCGTTCGCGAGCTGGTCCTGACGGGCCATCTCGGCGACCATGCCCGACGCGGCGATGTAGAGACCGCGCTCCATGTCGCCGGGTAGTCGGCCGCCGTCGGGCATCCTTGAGTGGTGTCGATCCCCGGACCCCCCGCCGGTGCCGGCGGCGCGCCCCTCGTCCTCCTGCGCGGGCTGCTGCCCGACCTCCCGCTGCACCCGGGGGCCCACGTCGTCGCCCGCGTGCTCGACCGCGACGGGGCGCGCGGCACGCTCCTGCTCGCCGGCGCCCGGATGGCCGCCCAGCTCCCCGAGGGGGTGGCGGAGGGCGACGTCCTGCGCCTGCGCGTGCAGGAGGCCGCCGGCGACCGCCTCGTCCTGCGCATCGCCGAGCCGCCCCAGCC
>JALYMR010000174.1 GCA_030773615.1 Actinomycetota bacterium | reverse complement strand
GCCAACTTCGGTGTCCGTTCTCACCCCGGTTCCCGCTCGTCCTCCTCGCCGGCCGGGCCCGGTTGGCGCGCTGCCTGACGCAGCCCTGCGGGCCGCGATCCGCCGCGAGATCCGCGAGTCGAAGTTCGTCGGCGAGGGCCACAAGAAGATCACCGCCCGCCTGCTGCTGCGCGGCATCCACACCAGCCGCAAGCGCGTCCTGCGGCTGATGCGCGAGGCCGGGCTGCTCGCGCCCACCCCGAAGTCCGCCGCCGCGCCCGCCGGGTGCACGACGGGCGCATCAGCACCGACGTCCCGGACGAGATGGGGGCCACCGACCCGACCGAGGCATGGACGCGCCAGGACGGCCGCTGCGCGGTGTTCGCCCTGGTTGATCACGCCACCGGCGAGGCGTGGGTCGACGCCGCCCCCAAGATGGACCGCTGGGCCGCCGCCGACCTGCTGCGCGAGTCCGTCGCCGAGCGCTTCGGCTCGGTCGAGGCCGGCGCCGCCGCCGGCCTGAAGCTACGCCACGACGGCGGCTCGTGCTTCCGCTCGGCGCACGACCAGGCCGAGCTTGATCACCTCGGCCTCGAGCGCTCGCCCGCGTTCGCCTACGAGCCCGAAACCAACGGCGTCGTCGAGAAGTTCATCCAGACCCTCAAGGAGCAGGTGCTCTGGATCGAACACTTCGACACCCTCGAGCAGCTCCGCGCCCGCGGGCGCCAGTTCGCCCGCGACTTCAACGACCACTGGCTGCTCGAACGCCACGGCTACCGCACCCCACGCCAAGCCCGCGACGCGCTCCGTCAGACCGCCCTGGCATGATCGCCGCGTTCACCAACCAGGTGTCCGGCGAACCGGGGGCGGCGCACCTCGGACGTAGCCGTCCAGCTCGGCCACACAGACAACGGCGCTCTCGTGATGTCCGTGTACGGACACCCCAGTGAGGATGCCGCTCGGGGGCGCATCCTGGGAGCCTTCGCGGAAGCCGCCTAGCCGGGCGCGAAAAGGGGGGCCGAAGCCCCGCTCTGGTCGGTGCTACGCGGCCTCCTGCGCCTCGAACCACGCCTCCACCTGCGAGAGGCGGTACCGCTGGTGACCTCCACGTCTGCCCGCGGTCGGCAGTCCCTTGCGCATCTGGTACTCGACCCATCGCGTGCTGTAGCCGTAGTGCTCGGCGATCTGGCGCTTGGAGAGCAAGGGCTCGCGCTGCTCGGCCACGCTGCCGCTGCTTGTCATCAGAACGAGCTCTCCCTGCTCGTCGGGGCCGCCGCGCCCACCGCGTACCGTCCGTGCCTGGGACTGACAAGCAGCTCCTTGTCCTTGCCGTGCTTCAGGGCGCGCTTGAAGCTCCGATCGTCTGGTTCGCACCCGAGGCGCTCGGCGATGCCCTTCTTCTGCAGCGGACCGTCGGCACGCACCAGGACGTCAATATCTGCTCGAGGAGCCCCTCACTTGCCGTCTGCTCGCGCTCGAGCGGTCCCTCGCATCGTGAGTCGACGGCAGCGAAGGTAAGCCAACCCTCACGTACGTGTAGGGTCAGGAGCGCGCGCAGATCGTAGAAGCGGGTCGCGCCGACGTATTCCAGGCGCCGCAGCCGCTCCGCCCTCGTACCTGTCGCGTCGCACCCGGCGACGCGCTGACACGCCACAACCGAAATCGACCTCCTTCATGAACCTTCGTCCCGTTGAGCGGGTCCCGCGCCGCTTTCAACTGCCGCCGGCGAGCGTGCTTCGCGTTGAGCTGTTGGCGGGCCTGGTGGTCGCGCTCGCGCTCATCCCTGAGGCCATCTCCTTCTCGTTGATTGCCGGCGTCGACCCCGAGGTCGGCCTGTACGCGTCGTTCACGATCGCAGTGACCATCGCCATCGCCGGCGGGCGGCCGGCGATGATCTCCGCCGCGACCGGAGCGATGGCGCTCGTTGTCGTCAGCTTGGTCAAGGACCACGGCGTCGAGTACCTGTTCGCCGCCGGCATCCTCGCCGGTACCGTTCAGGTCGTCCTCGGCGTGCTGCGCGTTCCGCGGTTGATGCGGTTCGTGCCGCGGTCGGTGATGACCGGGTTCGTCAACGCGCTGGCGATCCTCATTTTCCTCGCGCAGGTGCCGTACATCCGCGAGGGGGGCATGCTCGGCGTGGCGCTGATCGCCGCCGGCCTGCTGCTGATCTACACGGTGCCGCGGATCGTGCCGTCGGTCCCGTCGCCGCTGGTGGCGATCGTGGTGCTCACGGTCGTCGTGGTCGCCGCCGGGATCGACCTGCCTAACGTCGGCGACGAGGGCGACCTTCCCAGCGCGCTGCCGTTGCTCGGGCTCCCGTCGGTGCCCTTCTCTGTGGAGACGCTCGGGATCATCCTGCCGTACTCGCTCGCGCTTGCCGCGGTGGGCCTGCTGGAGTCGCTGATGACCGCGCGGCTGGTCG
>JALYMR010000173.1 GCA_030773615.1 Actinomycetota bacterium | reverse complement strand
CCGCCGGGCCAGGCGCCGGGACGCGGCCGAGCCCGCCGGCCGCGGGCCGAGGGCGACCTGCTCGCGCACGAGGGCGAGCGCGCGGCGAGCATCGAAGCGGTCGACGGCGCGGGGGGAGGGCGCCGCGGCCGCGGGCTCCTCGTCGGCGAGGAACCCCGGCAGGGGGAAGCCCTGCACCGCCCAGACGAGGAGGCCCAGGCCGAGGGCGACCTGGATGAGCAGCAGCGCGCCGAGGAAGCGGATCATGCGGTGAGCTCGGATCGTAGGCCGGGTAGGCCGCCGACGTGCGCGTCGTCGTCGTGGGAGCCACGGGCAACGTCGGGACGAGCGTCCTCGAGAGCCTCGCGGGCGAGGGCGCCGTCGACGAGGTCGTCGGGATCGCGCGCCGCCGGCCCGGGCTGCGGATGGCGAAGACGAGCTTCGTGGAGGCGGACATCGCCGAGGACGACCTCGAGCCGCACCTCCGCGGCGCGGACGCCGTCGTGCACCTCGCCTGGGTCATCCAGCCCTCGCGCGACGAGGCGACCCTGCACCGCATCAACGTCGGGGGCTCGGCCCGCCTGTTCGACGCCGCCGCGCGCGCGGGCGTCCCGGCCATCGTCTACGCCTCGTCCATCGGGGCGTACGCGCCGGGCCCGAAGAACCGCGCCGTCGACGAGTCGTGGTCGACGGCGGGCATCCCCTCCTCCTGGTACTCCCGCCACAAGTCGGCCGTCGAGCGGATCCTCGACGGCTTCGAGGCCGTCCACCCCGAGGTCCGCGTCGTGCGCCTGCGCCCCGCGCTCGTGTTCAAGCGCGAGGCCGCGTCCGGCATCCGGCGGCTGTTCATCGGCCCGCTGCTGCCCAGCCCGCTCCTGCGCCGCGGCCTCGTGCCGCTCCTGCCCGCCCCCGCGCGCGGCCGCGCGCAGGCCGTGCACTCGAAGGACCTCGCCGACGCCTACCGGCGCGCGATCCTCGACGAGGACGCGCGGGGCGCGTACAACGTCGCCGCCGAGCCCGTACTCGACATGGGCGAGGTCGCCCGGTTGCTCGGCGCGCGCACGGTGCCCGTGCCCGCCGCGGTCATCCGCGCCGCGACCGACGCCACCTGGCGGGCGCACCTGCAGCCGACGCCCCCGGGCTGGCTCGACCTTGCGCTCGGGGTCCCGATCATGGACACGGGCCGCATCCGGCGCGAGCTCGCCTGGAGCCCGCGGCGCACCTCGTCGGAGGCCTTCCTCGAGCTCTTCGCCGGCCTGCGCGAGTCCGCGGGGCTCGACACCCCGCCGCTCGCGCCCGACACGGGCGGGCCCCTGCGGCTGCGCGAGCTGCTCTCCGGGGTCGGCGGCACCTCCCGCTGAGGCGGGCGCGCCGGGGTACGCTGGCGCGATGGGGCAGCGGCACTTCGACCGGCTCTCCGGGCTCGACGCCTCGTTCCTCGCCCACGACGGGCCCTCGACCCACATGCACCTCGGTGGGGTCATCGTGCTCGAGGGGCCCGCCCCGCCCTTCGCGCAGGTCCTGGCCTCGATCGGCACGCGCCTGCACCTCGTCCCCCGCTACCGGCACAAGCTCGCGGCGCCGCCCGGCGAGGCGGGTCGCCCGCGCTGGGTCGACGACGGCGACTTCGCGCTCGAGCGCCACGTGCTGCGCGCCGTCCTGCCCCCGCCCGGCGAGGAGGAGGGGCTCATGGCCTTCGCGGGCGAGGTCTTCTCCAGGCCGCTCGACCGCTCGCGACCCCTGTGGGAGCTCTGGGTCGTCGAGGGCCTGGCCGGCGGCGGCTTCGCGATCGTCTCGAAGAACCACCACGCGCTGACCGACGGCATCGCGGGGGTCGACCTCGCCCAGGTGCTCTTCGACCTCTCGCCCGTCCCTCCCCCCATCCGCGACGAGCCCGAGCCGTGGACGCCGCGCCCGGAGCCCGGGCGGGTCTCGCTCCTGGCCGCCAGCGTGACCGGCGCGATGTCGAGCGGGCTTCGAGGCGCGGGCTCCGCCGTCGCGGCGCTGGCCCGGCCCGGCCATGCCCTGCGGACCACGGGTCGTGCCCTGCAGGGCCTGGGCGAGGTCGGGCGGCAGCTCCTCGACCCCGCGCCCGCGACCCCGCTCAACGTGCCGATCGGGCCCGAACGGCGCTTCCTCGGCGTGCGCGGCGAGCTCGCGGACTTCAAGCTCGTGAAGGACACGTTCGGCGGCACGGTCAACGACGTGGTCCTCGCCGTCGTCACGGGCGGCCTGCGCACCTGGCTGCAGGCCCGCGGCGTGCGCACGGACGACCTCGCGCTGCGCGCCCTCGTGCCCGTGTCCGTCCGGGGCGAGGCCGACCGCGGCGCGCTCGGCAACCGGCTCGTCGCCGTGCGCGGGCTGCTCCCCGTGGCGATCGCCGATCCGCTCGAGCGCCTCGAGGCCGTCGTGAGCTCGATGGAGGAGATCAAGCGCTCGAAGCTCGCGCTCGGGGCCGGGGTGCTCACCGGCGTGCAGAGCGTCGTGCCGGCCGCCGTCCTCGCGCAGGCCTCGCGGATCAACTTCTCCACCCGGCTGTTCAACCTGCTCGTGACGAACATCCCCGGTCCGCAGCTCCCGCTCTACGTGCAGGGCCGGCGGATGCTCGACATCTTCCCCGTCCCGTTCCTGGCCCGCGACCACGCGCTGGCCATCGCCGCGTTCTCCTACGACGGGCGGGTGGACTTCGGGCTGCTCGGCGACCGCGAGGTGCTGCACGACCTCGAAGGGGTCGGCGACGGACTGCGCGACGCCCTCCGCGAGCTCGTCGCCGTCGCCCGCGAGCAGCGGGGGGTCGCATCAGCGCCGAGGGTGCCGGAGCCCGCCGGCGCGATGTCCGGCGCCTAGAAGCCGAGCGCGAACTTCGCGTCCTCGCTCATCTTCTCGGGCGTCCACGGCGGCGAGAACGTCATGGTGGACTCGACCTTCTGCACGCCGTCGAGCTCGCCGACGAACTCCTCGATCTGCTCGCTGACCTGCGGCCCGATCGGGCAGCCCGGCGACGTGAGGGTGAACGTGACGTGCACGCCCTCGTCCTCGACGTCGATGCCGTAGATGAGGCCGAGCTCGACGAAGTCGAGCCCGAGCTCGGGATCGATGACGTTCGTGAGGGCGGCTTCGACGTCGTCGACGGTGACCATGGCGGGGAGTTTAGCGGTGCCGGTTTTCGGTAGGTTCGGGCGCGTCATCGTCACCTACAGCGAACAGCCCCCGCTCCTGCGCCTCGCCGGCGACGAGGACCGCTCGACCCAGTCGCTGCGCCGCGGCGCGCTGAGCCGCGCGCTGGCGACGCGCACCGACCTCGTCGTCGACCTCACGGGGCTCTCCTTCGCGGACCCGTCGCTCATGCTCGACCTGGCGATGCTCGCCCGCCGGCTGCGCAAGGCCGGCCGGCACATGCTCGTGCGCGGCGCCCAGCCCCAGATCCTGCGGCTCATCGAGCGCGTCGGGCTGCACCGGCTGCCCGCCGTGCGCATCGACGACGCCCCCGCGCTGGCCTAGCCCTCCCGCCGGCGAGGGCACCCCGGGCTAGCCTCTGGGTGTGCTGCCGGTGCTGCTCGTCGCCTTCGTCTGCGTCCCGCTCGCGGAGCTGTGGGTGCTCTGGCAGGTCGGCGACGCGCTCGGCATCCTGCCCACCCTCGGCGTGCTCCTGGCCGACTCGGTGCTCGGCGGCGTGCTCATGCGCACGCAGGGACGCGGCGCCTGGCGGCGCTTCAACACGGCGGTGGCCAGCGGGCGCCCACCCGCCCGGGAGGTCGTCGACGGCGCGCTCATCATCCTCGGCGGCGCGCTCCTGCTCACGCCCGGCTTCCTGACCGACGCCCTCGGGCTCGCCCTGCTCGCGCCCCCCACCCGGGCCGTGGTGCGCCGCGCGCTCGTGCGCCGGGCCGGTCGGCGCCTCGTCGTCTCGGCCTTCGCCCGCGGCGCGGCCGGGCCGGCTCGCGGCGCACGCGGCTCCGACGTGGACGGCACGGCCAGTGAGTTGCAGGGTCCCCGCCGAGCACCGTGACGCTCCGCGCCGAGGACGAGGGGCCGCGCCCCGCCACGGGCCCCGGCTTCGCCGACGCGCTCACCTTCGCCTTCGGCGACCCGCGGGAGGGGCTGTTCGGTCTCGCCCGGCTGGAGCTCGCGGCGCAGGGGGCCACCGGGGCCGCGGCGCTGTTCGCGGGCGGGCAGCTCGTCGCCGCCCGGGCCGAGGCCGCCGAGCCGGTCGAGGACTTCGGGCAGGTGCGCGCCGCAGGTCTCCGAGCGGCGGTCGACGAGCCGCTGCGCGCCTGGAGCCTGGCGTTCGACGCAGGGGACGACGGGGGTTTCGCGCTCGAGCTTCGCGCCCTCTCGCTGGGCGCCGAGCTCGCGGCCCGCGCCCGCGGCGCGGGCGAGGTCGCGGGCTACGTGCACCTCTGCGCCGTGGACGGCACGGTCCGCGCCGGCGCCGGCCACCACCGCGTGCGCTGCCTGGGCCAGCGCGCCCGTCGGTGGCTCGCGCCGGACGGGGAGCCCCTCGCGCAGGTGCGGTCCGTCGGGGCGTGGCTGGGCGACGACCTCGCCCTCGCGGTGGTCGGCCTGCGCCCGGCCGCTGCCCGGGGGCACGACGAGGAGGTTCTGAGCGCCTGCGTGCTCGAGGGCGAGCGCCCGGCGGTGCCGGTCCAGGCCGAGGAGGTGCGGCTGTCGACGACCACCGGCGGCGACGGCCAGCCCCGCGTCGCGGGCCTGGAGCTGTGGGCGGGCGACGACGATCGCCCGCCCCGCCACGCGGCGGGCGAGCTGCGCTGCGCGACGACCCTCGACCTCGGGCGCCGGCGCCTGGAGTGCGCCTTCCTGGGCTGGCGGATGGAGGGCCGCGAGGGGATCGGGTGCATCGAGGCCGTGCGACCGGCGCGATGAGCGCGATCGAGGTGCTCATCACCGACTTCGGCGGGGTCCTCACCTCGCCCCTGGGAGACGCGTTCGCCAGCTTCCAGGAGGAGGCCGGCGTCCCCCGGCACGCCCTGCGGGAGGCGCTGGCGGCGGTCGCGGCCCGCGAGGGCACCCACCCCCTGTTCGAGCTCGAGTGCGGCCGGATCACCGAGCCGGCGTTCATGGCAAAGCTCGAGGACGAGCTGCGCGTCCGGTTCGGCCGCGACATCGCCATGCACGACTTCAGCGAGCGCTTCTGGGCACGCCTCGAGCCCAACGAGCGGATGCTCGCGCTGCTGCGCGAGCTGCGCGACGAGGGACTGCGCCTCGCGCTCCTGACGAACAACGTCCGGGAGTGGGAGCCCCGCTGGCGGCCGATGCTCCCCGTCGACGAGCTGTTCGAGGTGGTGGTCGACTCCGCGTTCGTCGGCATGCGCAAGCCCGACCCGGGGATCTACGAGCTCACGCTCGCGCGCCTGAGCGTCCGGGCCGAGCGCTGCCTGTTCGTCGACGACCTCGAGGTGAACTGCGCGGCCGCGACCGGGCTCGGGATGGTCGCGGTGCACTTCCGCGACAGCCAGCAGGCCATCGGCGAGGTGCGCGCCGCCGTGGCCGGCGACGCGGGCGTCACCCGGTCCTAGTTGTCCGACCCCAGGCGGTCCCACAGGTACAGGTCGAGGCACTCGTGCACGAGGACCGTCGCGCGCTCGCGCGAGAGCCCCGGGAGCACCGTGTCCAGCGCCTGCTCCTCCGACACCCCCGCCTCGAAGGCCTCCTCGCCCCGGAAGCCCGCCGCGATCTTGAGCGCCTCGCGCCGGGCGGCGCCCAGCGAGGGGAACACCTGCACGAGGAACTCGCGGTTGGCAATGGGCTGGCCCACCTCGAGCGACGCGTGCCAGGCGGCGAGCATGGAGAGGTCGTGCTCGTCGAGGTCCTCGACCGCCTTCGCGTAGTGCGCCGCGAGCTCCTCCTCGGGGATGTCGTCCACCCACGCCCGGACGAGCTCGCCCAGCAGCTGGCGCCTGGCCTCGCGGCCGACGGACTCCGCGATCACGCGGATGGCGTCGTGCGGTTCGATGAAGCAGAGTGCCATGGCCCGGGACGGTACGCGCGGGGCCGGACGGCACGGCCTCTGCGCCCACTGGTGGGCGATGCTAGGTTCGCCCGGTGACCCGCGGCGGCCGCGCCCTGGCGCTCCTCGCCATCGTGGCCGTCGCCCCCGCGAGCGCGGAGGCCCGGCAGCTGTGCTCCGCCGGCGACACCTGCGTCGCGGTCGAGCGTCGCGGCGGTGCGATCGTCCTCAGCATCGGGGCCTCGCCCCTCGCCGGCCCCCGCTACCGCCTGTGCGTCAGGGTGCCGGACCGCAGCCACGCGTGCCGGCGCTTCCGGCTGCGCGGCCGCGGCGAGATCGTGGGCTCGTCCGTGCGCTGGCACCGCCACTTCCCCGACCGCGGCCCCGGCGTCTACCGCGCGCGCTGGAACGGCTTCCCGCGCCGGGGGCTCGCGTTCCGGGTCCGCGAGAGCGACCGGCGCTGAGCGCGGCCTCGCCCGCGCCGCCCGCTGCGGGGCCTGGCCGGCGCGTCGGTCCCCGCGGCCGCCCCGCCGCCCCGGAGCGGGGCGACGTGACCCCCACGCCCGCCCCGGTGGTCGTCCAGTGCGCAGTGACCGGATCCACCGACCCCGATCCCGCGCGACGGCCCAACCTGCCGGTGACCCCCGACGACATCGTGGCCGAGGCGCTCGCCGCCTGGCGGGCGGGCGCCGCCGTGCTCCATCTGCACGCGCGCGAGGAGGACGGTGCGCCGACGCAGGACGCGAGCGCGTTCGCGCCCCTCGTCGAGCGTCTGCGCGCCGCGGGCTGCGACGCGATCGTCAACCTCTCCTGCGGCACGGCCGGCGGCAGGGCACAGCGCGACGACCGGCTCGCCCCTCTGACCCTGGGGCCCGAGATGGCGAGCTTCGACTGCGGGACGATCAACTTCGGCGAGCGGATCTTCGAGGGTGACCTGCCCTTCCTACGCCGCATGGCGGAGGCCTTCCGCCGGCATGGCGTGCGACCCGAGCTCGAGTGCTTCGACACCGGCCACGTCGGCCTTGCCCTGCAGCTGCGCGACGAGGGCCTGCTCGAGGAGCCGCTCGTCTTCCAGTTCGTGCTCGGCGTGCCCGGCAGCGGGGTGCCCGCCACGGTGGCCCAGGTCGAGCACCTGCGCGGCCTGCTGCCCCCCGACGCCCCGTGGTCGGTATGCGCGATCGGCGCCGCCCAGCTGCCCCTGAACGCCTTCTGCATCCTCGCCGGCGGCCACGTGCGCACGGGCCTCGAGGACAACCTGTGGTACGCCCGGGGCGACCGGGCGACGAACGCCCGCCTCGTGGAGCGCGCCGTCCGCCTCGCCGCCGAGCTCCAGCGTCCGGTGGCGACGCCGGACGAGGCGCGGGCGATCCTCGGGGTCCCGGAGGGCGCGTGCTAGGCGGTCCCCGAGCGGTGTCGGGTGAGGGCGCGTTCACCAACCCCGTCATCACCGACGCCCACGGGACGGACCACGGCGATCCCTTCGTCCTGCGTCACCTCGGCGCCTACTTCCTGTACCACACGACCGACGACGGGGACGCGGGCATCTCGGTGCACCGCTCGGTCGACCTCGTGCGCTGGCGCCCCCTGGGCTTCGCGCTCGAGCCCGCGACGGGCGACCACTGGGCGCAAACCGACCTGTGGGCGCCCGAGGTGATGGCCTGGCAGGGGTGGTTCTACATGTACGTGTCCGCCACGCGACGCGGGCCGGACGGCCAGGGCATCGAGGGCGAGCGCCGACAGGGCCTCGCCCGCAGCGAGAGCCCGGCCGGTCCGTTCGCCTTGGCCGCGCTACCCCTGGTCAGCGACGCCTGGTCGATCGACGGCCACCCCTTCCAGGACGAGGACGGGTCGCTGTGGCTCTTCTACAACACGCGCTCCGCCGCCACCGGGTTCGACGGCCGGCGCGGCAGCGGGACCGTCGCCGATCGGCTCCTCGAGCCCGACCGGCTCGAGGGACGCCCGACCCCGGTCGCCTTCCCCAGCGCGCGCTGGGAGGGCAGCGCGGCGGGCGACGAGTTCTGGAACGAGGCCTCGTGGGTGCTCAAGCGCCGAGGGCGCTACTACCACCTCTACAGCGGTGGCTTCTACCGCGACGCGTCGTACGGCATCGGAATCACCGTCGCGGACCGGCCGCGCGGCCCCTGGCGCAAGGACCCGCTCAACCCCGTGTTCCGCAGTGGCGAGCGGATCCGGGGACCGGGCCATCACAGCGTCATCCTCGCGCCCGACGGGGTGACCTCCTATGCGGTCTACCACGCCTACGACGGCGACGAGCCGGGGCGCAAGATCCACCTCGACCCGCTGCACTGGGCCGGCGACCGCCCGATCATCGGCACCGACCCGGTGGCGGGACGCCCCACCGAGCGCCCGCAGACGCTCCCACCCCCGCCGGTGTTCGATCCCGCGGTGCCCTGGTGGCACGCCGACCTCTGGGCGCGGGGGGCCGTGGTGGTCGACGGGCACGAGGTGCCCCTGCCGCCGAGCCCCGGGCCACTGCGGGTCCGCGTGAACCATGGCCGTGACGGGCTGCGGGTGTGGGTGGACGGGCGGCTGCGCCATCAGGCCCCGGGCGCCCTCTCCCCGCGCTTCCGGGCCGACGGTGGCCTCGAGCTCGCCTCGCTGCAGTCGCACCTCTCCGACGAGGCGATCCGCTGGCTGGCCCCGGGCGAACGGCAAGCCTGGCCGTGGGGCGGCGACGGGCCGCTCGAGGTCGTGCTCGCCGTGCTGGGCAGCTGCCGGCTCGCCGCGCGAGGGGTCGAGACGACCGCGACGAGCCCGGAGGACCGCTTCGCGCTCGTGCGGCTGCACGCCCCGCACGGGGCCGCCGAGATCGTGGCGACCGGCGAGGGAGCCGGAGCCCGGATCGCGGACCTGTTCGCCGCCGCGCGCTGAGCCCCCGGCCCGCACGCTCGAGGCGCCGCCCTTCCGCGTCACCCGTCGGGCCTAGCGGATCGTGAGGGGCGTGCCGACGGGCATGCGCCGGTCGAGGGCCAGGATGTCCTCGTTGCGCATCCGGATGCAGCCGTGGGAAACCCGGCCCGGGAGCAGGTCGGGGCGGTCCGTCCCGTGGATGCCGACGAAGCCGCCCGCGGGCCAGTCCGTCAGCGTCTCGGAGCGAGCGCTCGTGCCGAAGGCGATCGGCCCGTAGACCGGGCTGCGGTAACGGGTCAGGCGGTTGCGCAGGTAGAACTCCCCGCGCGGGGTCGGCCAGCGGTCCTGCCCCACGCCGATGGGGGCACGGAGCACGGGCCGCCCGGCCCGCAGCAGGGTCGCGGTCAGGCGCTCGAGGTCGACGACGAGGCGCGTGCTCACCGTGCCGTAGCCGCCCAGGGCGCTGCGCGGCAGCCAGCCCGTGCGCCCCGTGGGCAGCACGGGGCGCCGCGCGTGGACCCACACGCGCCCGTCAGTGCCCGTCGCCCACCCGAGCACGAGCACGAGCACGATGTTCTGCGTGCCCTCCGGCGTCTACGTGTCGACGGGGGTGATCGCTGGCGCCTCGGGGCGGGGCGCGGAGCGCGCGAGGACCGCGCGGCGCACGACCGCCCAGCGGGAGAGATGGCGCTCCTGCAGTGCGCGCGGCGCGCCCGGGGTGAACGCGGGTCGCACGGAGGGCGGCAGGGCGGTGGACGGGGGCTCGGGCCGCGGGGCCTGCGGGGCGGCCAGCGCGACCACGAGCGCGGTCGCGGCCACGGCGGTGACCCCCAGCGCCGCCCTGCGGCCGCCGTCTCTCACCCGGTGAAGCGCGGCCGGCGCCGCCGGCGCGTGAGGCGCGGGCGGGCGACGACGAAGCGGGTGCGGTCGATGAGGCGCTGCACGTCACCGAGCGATCGGGGCCCGTCGAAGGCCTGCGCCGCCGGAGTCGCGCCCACGATGTTGCGCGCCCAGGCCGCGTGTCGGGCCTCCGTGGTGAGCAGCCCCAAGAAGGCGGCGGTGAGGTTCCGGTCCTGCACCCGCGGGATGGCGCCGGAGAGCAGCGCGACGGTGAGGTCCTCCATGGCGACGGCGGTGCGGGTGAAGCCCTCGTCGTTCTCGTTGGCCTCGCCGAAGTCGAAGAACGGCCGCCGCCCGGCCTTGCGTCCCAGGACCCGCCTGAGGATTGGCGACGTGGGCCCGCTCGTGGGCCCCGAGCACCCGCGCCCAGCGCGCCTTCGAGCCGCGCATCCGGCGGATCGCGCCCAGCCGCTCCGCCTCGGTGTAGAAGCTCGCCTGCAGGCGCTCGAAGTTCAGCCCGAAGTTCAGGATGTCGACGTCGGTGACCTTCGCCTCCGCCTCGGCCGCCGGCGCCGCCAGGGCGGCGAGCATGGTCGCCCCGCCGAGGGCCGCCTTGCGGAGCAGCTCGGCCCGGGTGTCGCCGTGCAGCGCGGCGACCACCTCCGTCAGCGCGTCGTCCCGGTCGACGTCGGCCAGGGTCAGGTCCCGTCTCACCGCACGATCCCCCTCCGCCGCAGGTCGGCGAGCACGTCGCTCATCTCGCGCGGCGGGTCGGCGGCGCGCGGCGCCGGGTCCTCGCCCGCGAGGTCGCGGATCCAGGCGGCGTGGCGCCCTTCGACGGCGACGATCCGCGCCGCATGACGGATGGTGGCCTTGGTCAGGTTGGCCCCCTGCCCGATGTAGGCGGCCATCGTCGCCTCCTCGAGTTCGATCGCGAGCCGCTGGAAGGCCGCGGGGTCGGCGACCGCGTCGCCGAAGGCAAGGCTCGGACGGGGCGCGGCGCGGTTCCCCAGGAGCCGGGCGAGCAGCGCGGCGTGCTCCCGCTCGTGCGGGGCGACGGTGGCGGCGAAGGTCCCGAGGCGGTCGGGTAGGGCTCCCCGCCGGACCGCCTGGTCGTAGAAGCCCTCCTGCGTGCGCTCCAGCACGAGCAGCGCGTTGAGGATCTCGCCGTCCTGCTCGCGCGACGGCGCCGCCTGCGCCCCGGCGCGAGAGCGCAGCCCGAGGATCGCGCCCGCCCCGAGAGCGCCGCCCACGAGCGCCCCGCGGAGCGCTTCCCCCCGCGTCGCCCCCAGCCCTCCCTCTGTCCGACTGGTTCCTGGCGTGCTCTGCTCGTGCGCACCGTACTTCCGCGCACCATCCGGGTCCAGTTCGCAACCGCGGTGCTCGCGCTGGCCACCGCGCTCCCCGCCTGCGGCGGGAACGAGCCGCAGCGCCCGGCGGCCGAGCGGGCGCCGGCACCCGCCACCGCCCCCACCCCCGCCCCTCGCTGGCCTGAGCCCAACCCGCGCGGGAAGG
>JALYMR010000172.1 GCA_030773615.1 Actinomycetota bacterium | reverse complement strand
GACCGCCACCGCGCTGCGCGAGGCCCACGAGGAGATCGGCCTTCGCCCCGACGGCGTCGAGCTCGTCGGCGCCCTGCAGCCCACGCCGACGATCGCCACGAACTACGCCGTCTACCCCTTCGTCGGGCTCATCGAGCCGGGCCTGGAGTGGACGCTGTCGCCGCGCGAGGTCGACCAGGTCCTCGAGCTCAGCCTGCCCGACCTGCGCGAGGGCTACGGGCGCCGGCGGCTCGTGCGCCGCGGGATGCCCTTCCGCACCGACGTCTATGTCGTCGGCGACCACCTCATCTGGGGCGCCACGGCGCGGATCCTGGGCGACCTCCTCACCAGGATCTGAGCGCTCAGGTCACATCCTTCTCGATCGGGACGTTGACGAGGTTGCCCCACTCGGTCCACGAGCCGTCGTAGTTCTTGACGTCGTCGCGGCCGAGGAGCTCGTGCAGCACGAACCACGTGTGCGCCGAGCGCTCGCCGATGCGGCAGTAGGCGATGATCGGCTCGCCGGAGAGCACGCCCTTGGCCCCGTAGAGCTCCTCGAGCTCCTCGCGCGACTTGAACGTCCCGTCCTCGCGCACCGCCTGCGCCCAGGGCACCGAGGTCGCGCCCGGGATGTGGCCGCCGCGCTGGGCGCCCTCCTGCTCGTAGCCGGCCATGGCGATGAGCTCTCCCGAGAACTCCTGCGGCGAGCGCACGTCGACGAGCTTGCGCCCGTCGTCGAGCGAGCGCAGCACCTCGTCGCGCCGCGCGCGGATCCTCGGGTCGCCCTCCCGCGCGGTGAAGGTGGCGGGCTCGAGGCTCGGCACCTCCGTCGTCGTGGGCCGCCCCTCGGCGATCCACTTCTCGCGGGGGCCGTTCACCAGGAGGACCTGCTCGTGGCCGTAGAACTTGAGGTACCAGTAGGTGTAGGCCGCGAACCAGTTGTTGCGGTCGCCGTAGAGGACGACGGTGTGCTCGTCGCCGATCCCCCGGGAGCCGAAGAGGGCGGCAAAGTCGTCCGGGCCGAGGAAGTCGCGCCGGACCTGGTCCTGCAGGTCCTGGCGCCAGTCGAAGCCGACGGCCCCGGGGATGTGCGCCTCGGCATACAGGGCGGGGTTCTCGTCGACCTCGACGATGCGGATGGAGGGATCGTCGAGATGCTCCTCGACCCACGCGGTCTCGACGAGCACGTCCTTCGCGTAGTCAGTCACCTTGCTCCTGAATTCCGGTTGCCTTTCGGGAGAACCTATCGGGCGCCGAGGAGCTCGTGGACGGCGCCTCGGGCCGCCCGCCGCCAGCCGCCGGCATCGCCGGGATCGGCGTCGACGACTCGGAACGGGATCTCGTCGCGCTCGCGGGCGCGGCGCAGCTCCGCCACGCCGGTGTCGAGCGCGTCACGCGGGACCGTCCCCGCCGCCTCGTAGACGACGCCGCGGACCGTCGTGTCCACCGTGCGCTCGAGCATCATCCGCAGGCGGGGGCCGTGCAGCGCCGCCACCTCCTCCGGGGTGCCCCGTGCGGTGCCGAGCAGCCAGAGCAGCAGGGTGACGTTGTCGAGCGCGTAGCGCAGCGTGCCGACCACGTCGGGATCGCCCCGCCACGCCTCGGCGCCGGCGGCCTCGATGGCCGCAACCCCCTCCTCGCGCCGGGTCACCGCGCGTACGGCATGGCCGTCGGCGACGAGCTCGCGGGCGAGCGCGAGGCCTCGGCACCCGCCACCCACCATGAGCACGCGCACGGAGAGGAGGCTAGATGAGCACAGGGCTGTGCCCGGCCTCACGGTTCCGGGCGCCTTCACGGACGTCCGATCGACCGCGACGGTCGTACTCTGATCATGACCATGAACGAGAACCGTGCAGCGGCCTATGGCCGCGTCGTGAAGACCCTCGAGGACCTCGGGCCCACGAAGCTCCAGCCGGCCGAGCAGGAGACGATCCGCCAGGCGGCCGACGCCCTGCTCTTCGACGAGGACGGCTACGAGGCGCTCGCGCGGGTCGAGGACCTCGCCGAGCGGCTCGTGGAGTCCGAGCGCTGGACGACCGAGCGCGCCCGGGCGCTCGTCGACGACGTCGCCGCTTGCGGCCCCGCAGCCCTGGGCGTGCGCTAGGCGCACGCCCCCTGCCGCTCGTCGCCGCGCCCGGCTAGCGCCCGGCGTCGACGCGGACCGCGGTCTGCTGCGGTCCCCACTGCGACTCGACGATGTCCGTGTCGACCAGGCTCGGGGGCGTGGGGATCTCCGGGGTGTCGCGCAGGTACCACTCCGCGTCGAGCGCCGCCTGGCAGCCGCTGCCGGCGGCGGTGATCGCCTGCCGGTAGGTGTGGTCCACGAGGTCGCCGGCCGCGAACACGCCCGGGCGGTTCGTGCGCGTGGAGCGGCCCTGGGTGACGACGTAGCCCTCGGGGTCCGTGTCCACCTGCCCGTCCACGATCGCCGACTGGGGCTCGTGCCCGACGGCGATGAAGGCCCCGTCGAGCGGCAGCTCGCGCTCCTCGCCCGTGGCCGTGTTGCGCAGCTGGACGGCCCCGAGCATGCCCTGGTCGCCCGGCGCGAAGGCCTCGACGACGTAGGGGGTGAGGAACTCGATGTTGCCCGTGGTCCGAGCGCGCTCGAGCATGATCTTCGAGGCGCGGAACTCGTCGCGGCGATGCACGACGGTGACCTTCCGGGCGAACTTCGCGAGGAAGATCGCCTCCTCCATGGCGCTGTCGCCGCCGCCCACGATGATCGTGTCCCCGTCCTTGAAGAACGCCGCGTCGCAGGTCGCGCAGTAGGAGACTCCGCGCCCGCCGAGCTCGTCCTCGCCGGGGACGGCGAGCTTGCGGTGCTCGGCCCCCATCGCAAGCACGACGGTTCGCGTCCGATGGGCCTGGTCGCCGACCCACACCGTGTGCAGGCCCCCCGGCTCGTCGGCCAGCTCGACCCGGGTGGCGACGTCGGTGAGGAAGCGCGTCCCGAACCGCTCGGCCTGATCACGCATGTGCTGCATGAGCTCGGGGCCCATGATCCCCTCGGGGAAACCGGGGAAGTTCTCGACGTCCGTCGTCTGCTGGAGCAGCCCACCCCACAAAAAGCCCTCGATGACGAGCGGCTCGAGGTTCGCGCGCGCGGTGTAGAGCGCGGCGGTGTACCCCGCGGGGCCGGAGCCCACGATGACGACGTTCTCGATGCGATCCTCGGTCACTTCAGAAAGTATAGGGGTCAGCCGCTGACGCCCGCGGGCGCGGCGCCCACGCGCTCCTCGCGCCAGCGGTGCACGGTGCGCAGAAGCTGGAAGTAGGCGATCGCCCCGGGGATCGTGGGCAGCCAGAAGGCGAACGCGCGGTACGTGAGCACGGCGACGAGGGCGAGGCTCGCGTCAACCCCGAAGGCGGCGAAGGCAGCGATCATGCCGCCGTCCACGCCACCCACCCCGCCCGGCAGGGGCAGGAGGTTGCCGAGCATGCCCACGAAGTAGGCCGTGACGATCACCGCGCCGGCCGGCGCCTCGCCGAACGCGCGGAAGGCCGCCCACAGGACGGCGATGTTGAACGCCCAGAAGGCGATCGCGCCGAGCATGGCCGGGTCGCGGGAGCGCACGTGCTGCCACGCCTCGTGGACGCCGGCCGAGAACGCGGCGGGGGCGTTCGCGGCGCGCTGGACGAGCCGGGCGACGCGCCCCTCCCCGCGGACGTGCCCCTCGAGCCGGCGCTGGAGGTCCGGGGGCACCAGGGCGAGGGTGAGGGCGAGGGCGACCGCCGCTGCGGCGAGCACGGCGGGCACGAGGGTCATCCCCACGGGGGCCGGCCCGTCGAACGTGCCGAGGTACAGCCCGAGGCCGGCGACCATGAGGGCCACCATGTACACCGCGTAGGTGAGCACGAGGAACGCGAGGGTGTGGTCGGCCACGGCGCGCGGCGGCATGCCCGAGCGCCGCAGGGCCCAGGCGGTGAGCACGACGCCGCCCGCGCCGCCCGCGGCGAAGATGCGGGTGGCGGCCAGGCCGGCCATCGTGATCTGGTAGCTCGCCCGCAGGTCGATGGGCGAGCCGGCGCGGACGAACACGCCCTGGAAGAGCAGGACGTAGCCGGCGAAGGAGAGCACGGTGAAGGCCAGCGCGGCGGCGAGCCACCACGGGTCGCCGCGCTCGAGGCGCCGCCAGGTGTCGTCGAGGCCCGCGACCTGCGGGAGCACGAAGTACAGGCCGCCGACGGCGACGACGACGAAGACCGCGAACGCGAGCAGGCTCTGGCGCCTGACCGCGAGCTGCGGCAGCTCCTCATCGTGGTGGTGCCCCCCGGGCGCCGGTTCGTGGACGCGAGGGGGCTGGACGGTCGTACGCATGGCTTCGGCCCCCGGCGGATCGTACCCCGAGGGCCGGCGGCCGGAGGGGAGGCGAGGGCTCTAGCTAGAGGCCGCGGGCCGAGACGAGGTGGCCGAGGACCTTGCCCGCAAGGGGCCGCAGCGGGTCGCCGGAGAAGCCGAGCGTGGCGGCCGCATCGGCGGCGTCGTCGCGCAGGCGGCGGGCCACCTCCGCGGGCGGCAGGCCGGCGCAGGGGGCGCCCGCGGCGAGGCACAGGGCGGCCGCGCCGGCCACGTGGGGCGCCGCCATGCTCGTGCCGCTCATCGTCGTCGTGCCGCCCCCCCGCCGGGTGGAGACGATGCAGGTCCCCGGCGCGGCCAGGACGTGGGCCGCGTCGCCCGCGGTCGTGGCGAAGTTCGACCAGGCCGCCCCGACGTCGTCGCGCTCGGCCTTCGAGCAGGGCACGGGACCCTTCCCGCCGGCGACCCCGTCCGTGTCGGTCATCGCCGTCACCGTGAGCACCTCGGCGTAGGTGGCGGGGATCGTGGTGGCGAGGTCCCGCCCACTGTTGCCCGCCGAGGCGACGTAGGTGACGTCGGCGTCGACGGAGGCGCAGATCGCCCGGTGCTCGAGGTCCCCATTGGACCAGCCGCAGTTCCCGTCGTCGGTGCCCGCGCCCTCGATGCTCATGTTCGCCACCCGGATGTTCCGCGCGCCGGCCTCCCGGGTCACCCAGTCGATGCCGCAGAGCAGCTGCGAGAGCGTTCCGCTGCCCTTCGCGCCGAGCACCTTGACGGCGTGCAGGCGGGTGCCGGCGGCGACGCCGGCGACGCCCGCCCCGCTGTTGCGGGCGGCCAGCACGCCGCCGACGTGGGTGCCGTGGCCGTGGTCGTCCTGGGCCGAGGCGCCGGGCCTCACGCAGTTCGTCCCCGTGGTGGCGTTGAGGTCGGGGTTGGCCAGGTCGAGGCCGGTGTCGAGGACGGCGACCCCGACGTCGCTCGGCGCCCGGACCTCCGTCGTGGTCGCCGCGCCGATGCGACGCGCGCCGGCCGGGATCGTCTCGCCCCGCGCGACGGGGACGAGGCCGCTCGCGCGCACCTCGACGTCCGGGGTGACGAGCGCGACCCCTCGCCGGGCTCGCAGGCCCGCGACCTGGGCGTCCGTCAGCCGCGCGGAGAAGCCCTGGAGCGCGCTGCGGTAGCGGTGCACGACCTGGAAGCCGACGGCGAACTCGAGCTCCCGCACCGTGTCGGCGGTCGCGTCGCCGTGCAGGGCGACGACGTAGCCGCTCGCCGGGGGCACGGGCGCGGCCAGGCGCGCGTGGGCCACGGCCGCCGCGGGCAGCGCGACGAGGAGGGCGAGCAGGGCGCCGAGCAGGCGCAGGACGGGCGCCACCGGGCTAGCCCTCGACCACGCTGAGGACGGTCGGGCCGAGCGGGCGGAAGCGGCGCGGGCTGCGGCGCGCGAGCTCCGTCTCGGCCAGGCGCCGGCGCATCTCGCGCTCGCAGGCCTCGGCGGGAACCGGACGCCCGATGAAGTACCCCTGCACGAAGTCGCAGCCGAGCTGGGCGAGCTGCTCGCAGGCGTCCGCGGTCTCGACGCCCTCGGCGGTGACGTCGAGCGCGAGGTTGCGCCCGAGGCCGATCGTGGAGCGCACGAGCGCGGCGTCGTGCGCGCTCGTGAGCATGTTCAGCACGAACGACTTGTCGATCTTGATCTCGTCGGCGGGGAGCTCCCGCAGCTGCGCCAGGGACGAGTAGCCCGTGCCGAAGTCGTCGATGGCGACACTGATCCCCATGCCCCGCAGCTCGCGCAGCACGTCGCGCGCCCGCCCGAAGTCGGCCACGATCTTCGTCTCGGTGACCTCGAGCTGCAGGGCGGCCGGGGGCAGGTCCCAGCGGGCGAGGAGCTCGGCGACCTGGCCCGGGAGCCCGCGGTCGAGCAGGCTGCGGGTGGAGAGGTTGACCGAGACGCGCAGCTCGAGCCCCCCGTCGCTCCACGCACGGATCTGGCCGAGGGCGGTGTCGAGCACCCAGCGGGTCAGCGGCTTGACGAGGTTCGTCTGCTCGGCGAGCGGGATGAACCCGTCGGGGCCGATGAGGCCGAGGAGGGGGTGCTGCCAGCGCACGAGCGCCTCGACGCCGTCCGGGCGCCCGTCGCGCGTCGCGAGCTTGGGCTGGTAGTGCAGCACGAGCTCGCCCCGCTCGACGCCCCGGCGCAGCTGGTCGGCCAGGGCGAGGCGGTCGAACCCGCGGTCCTCGTCCTCGCCCGCGTAAACCTCGATCCCGGTGCGCCCGCGCTTGGCCCGGTACAGGGCAAGGTCGGCGTGCTTCATGAGCACGGAGGGATCGTCGCCGTGGGCGGGGAAGCTCGCGATGCCGACGCTGCCGCGCAGGTCGAGCGCGAACGACTCGGCCTCGAAGGGCTCCTCGAGGCGCTCGAGCAGGCGCTGCGCGGCGTCACGGCCCTCGTCCACGGTGGCCCCGGGCAGCAGGATGGCGAACTCGTCGCCGCCCAGCCGGGCCACCGTGGCGCCCTCCGGCGCCGCGTCGACGAGCCGCCGGGCGACGCCCTGGAGCAGCAGGTCCCCGAAGTGGTGTCCCAGCGAGTCGTTGACCGCCTTGAACTCGTCGAGGTCGGAGATGAGGAGGGTCGCCGACCCGCCGGTCGCGCGGGCCTCGGCCAGCGCCACCTCGATGCGCTGCGCGAGCAGGTGGCGGTTGGGCAGGTCGGTGAGGCCGTCGTGCAGGGCGCGGTGCTCGTTGAGCACGGCCTCGCGCCCGCCGAAGTAGATCGCGAGCATCGGGAAGAACAGGAGCGGCACGAGGAGCAGCTCCGCGTCGGCGGCGACGACCATCACCGGCGCGAGCGTGAGCTGGAAGCCGGCCGTCCAGGTCTGGAAGGCCACGTCGCGCCGCAGGTAGCCGAGCACGCGCTCGCCGCTCAGGAGGGCGACGCCGGCCCCCGCGAGCACGTGGTTCGTCACGAAGAACGCGGCGGTGGCCAGGAGGATCCCCGGCAGGTCCGCGGGGACGAAGCCGTCGAGGTGGGGCGCGCTCGTCGTGAGGGCCAGCACGCCCGCGCCCGCGACGAGCGAGAGCACGTACTGCCCGATGTTGAAGAGCACCTTGACCGGGGCGACGCGGCCCACGAGCTCGGCGAGGAGCGAGCTGACGGCGTAGACGGCGATCGCCGGCAGCAGGCCGAAGGTGATGAGCACCGCGAAGGCGAACGGCGTCGAGATCGTGACCTCGTCGTGGCCGAGGCGGCGAGGCAGGTTGATCGGCAGCAGCTCCCCGAGCACGCAGAGCACCGCGAAGGTCCAGAAGCGCGGGTCGTCGAGGGCCGGGGCCCACGTTCCCGTGGGCACGAGCAGGCCGACCGCGACCAGGGCCGCGAGCCCGACGACGCCGGTGTAGCGCCGGAAGCTCCGGGGCACGGAGGTGGCCTGCATTGGGGAGCTCGCCGCCTTCGGGCTAGTGGACCTTGCGGCCGCTGACGACGCCGGCCTGCTCGTCCGTCTTCGCCGTCTTCGCGTCGTCCGTCTTGGCCTTCGCGGCGGCGGCGCCGGGAGCGACACCACCGAAGGCGAGCGCGGCGACGAGGGCGGGCAGTGCGGTGAGGGCGAGCAGGCGGGTGGGACGGCGGGCGGGTCGGGTCATCGGGCAGGTCTCCAGGTCATGGTGGACGGACGCTCGCCGGTGCTATCGGCCCCCCGATCGGCGACCTTGAGCCCCGCCGACGCGCCCGAGCTCGCGCAGCGCCCGCGTGCGCGCCTCGCGCACGCCGGCGTCGCGCACGCCCGCCAGGACGAAGGCGTCGGCGTCCGCCCCGGGGTCGAGCTTCCGGCGCAGCGCCTCGAGTAGCGCGGCCTGCGTGAGCGCCGGGAGGCTGCGCCGACGGGCCGGCAGCGCCTCCAGGGCGACCGGGCCGCCCTCGAGGCGCAGGGGCCCGTGGCGCGACCGGTAGGCCAGCAGCCCGGGCACGGGCGACCCGTCGGCGAGGAAGACCTGGGCGCCGGCGAGCGCACCGCGCACGTAGTTGGGCTCCGTGGCGTCGAGCGCGGCCAGCGCCTCCGGGGGCAGCGCCAGCACCCGCACCGCGACCGCCGTGCCGGGCGAGGGGACGAGCGTGGCGGGGATGGCGCCGTGGGGCGACACGTGCGCGGAGAAGGCCACGTCGGCGTCGCGCAGGGTGGCCTCGGCGACGAGGGTGGCCGCCGCGACCCGCGCGCCGAGCTTGCGGGCGAGCACCGCCGGCGCCGCGTTGGCCCCGAAGGCGAGGAGGGGGAGCGCCCCTGCGGCCAGGGCGGCCC
>JALYMR010000171.1 GCA_030773615.1 Actinomycetota bacterium | reverse complement strand
GTTCGCCGGCGGGATCGACCCCATGGTGGTCATCCGCTGGAAGGACATCTTCGACGGCCTCGAGGCCTCGATCGACGCCTGCGAGACGGCGGCCCACGTGCTCGAGGGCATCGCCCTCAAGCGCTAGCGGATCCGCCGGCCCATCTCCTGGGCCGAGTAGCCGCCCAGGCCCTCGACGCCCGCGCGGAACGCGGGGTCCTCCAGGAGCGCGAGCAGCGGCGCGAGCACGGGGTCGTCGAGCGTCTCGGCGGCCAGGACGAGGTCGTAGGGCTCGCGGGTCACGGGGACGAAGCCCAGGTCGAACGCCCGCGCGGCCGCGAGCACGCCCAGGCCGCAGTCCGCCCTCCCGGCCGCCACCGCGGCGGCCACCGCGAGGTGGGTGTGCTCCTCGCGCGCGTAGCCCGCGATCGCGTCGGGCGCGAGCCCGAGCCGGCGCAGCTCGTGGTCGAGCAGCACGCGGGTCCCCGCGCCGCGCTGGCGGTTGACGTAGCGCACGCCCGGCCGGGCGAGGTCCTCGACGCCGGCCAGGCCGAGCGGGTTGCCCGGGGCGACGATGAGCCCCTGGTCGCGGTGCACGAGGCGCACCACGGCGACGTCGCGGTCGCCGAGAACCCGGTCGACGTACGGCAGGGTGTACGCCCCGGTGGCCGGGTCGAGCAGGTGCGAGCCCGCCAGGTGGCACAGGCCGTCGCGCAGGGCGACGAGGCCGCCGAGCGAGCCCACGTTCGACGAGGCCAGGGTGACCAGGGGATCGGCGGCGCGCAGCGCCGAGGCGGCGATGTCGAGCACGAGGTCGTGGGAGCCGATGGCCACGAGCGTCCGACCGATCTCCCCCAGGCCGCGCAGAAGCTCCACCTCGACGTCCTCGCCCCCGTGGTGGCCCTCCAGCCCGGCGGGGACCACGAGGAGCCCGTCGGCGCGCACGAGCGAGGTGAGCACCCCGGCGCCGCGGGGCAGCGGGGTGGCCACGAGCGCGTCGCCCACCCGCCCGAGGCGCACGCGCACCCAGTCGTCCATCCCCATGGTGGAGGCGAGCTTGCGGGCCAGGCGGGCCCTGGCCCGCGGGCGCTCCCGCGGGGGCGCCCCCTCCAGGGCGGCGAGCAGCGGGGCGGCGAAGATGTCGAAGGTCAGGGCGGCGGATACGGGGTAGCCCGGGGCGCCGAGCACGGGCGTGCCCTCGACGGCGCCGAGCACGACGGGGTGCCCGGGGCGCACCGCGACGCCGTGGACGGCGAGCGTGCCCAGGCGCTCGACCACCGTGGCGGTGTAGTCGTCGCGCCCCGCGCTCGAGCCGGCGATGAGCACGAGCAGGTCGCAGCGCTCCGCCGCGCGCCGCGCCGCCCGGGCGATGCCGTCGGGGTCGTCGGGCTCGATGGGCAGGCGCAGGGCCTCGCAGCCCGCCTCCTCGGCCTGGGCGGCGAGCATGAGCGAGTTCGTGTCGAGGATCTCGCCCGGTCCGGTCGGCGAGCCCAGCGGGCGCACCTCGTCCCCGGTGGGGAGCACCGCGACCACCGGGCGGCGACGGACGAGCACCTCGGTCGCGCCCGCGGCCGCCGCCGCGGCGACGTCGACGGGGCGCAGGCGGTGGCCCTCGGGCAGGAGGAGCTCCGTGGCGCTCACGTCCTCGCCGATGGAGCGCACGTGCTGGTAGGGCGGCACCGCGGCACGCAGCTCGACGCCCTCCCCCAGCCAGCCCACCTGCTCGCGCATGACGACCGCATCGGCGCCCTCGGGCAGCGGGTCGCCGGTGTCCACCACCGTGTAGGCCCCCGGCTCGAGGCGCAAGGGCGACGTCTCCGAGGCGCCCACGGTCGCCTCGGCCCGCAGCGCGATCCCGTCCATGGCCGAGGCGTCGAAGGGCGGCGACGAGCGCCCCGCCCATACGGGCTCGGCGGTCACGCGACCCACCGCCTCGGCCAGGGGCAGGCGCAGGGCGTCGACGCGCGCGGGGCACCCGGCGGCCGCGCAGGCCTCCCGCCAGGCGGCCAGGGCGGCCTCGGCGGGCACGTCGTGGACGAAGGGCGTGGCGGTCACCGGTAGAGCGTCACCTCGACCTCGCTGCCCGCGGGCAGGCCGGTGGCCGGCTCGGGGACCTGCAGCCAGCCGTCGGCGGCGACGAGGACGGACAGCAGCGCGGAGGAGCCGAAGAGCGGGGTGGCCACGCCGTCGCGCACGCGGACCTGGACGACGTCGAGGCGCCCGGCGGCCGAGGGCAGGTCGACGGCGAGCCGGGCGCGGACCGTCGGCTCGGGGGGCGCGGCGGAGGTCCCGCCCACGAGGCGCACGAGGGGCATCCCCACGAGCCGGAACACGACGAGCGCCGAGCGCGGGTTGCCCGGCAGGCCGATGACCGGCACGCCGCGCGTGTCGGCCAGCAGCGTGGGCTTGCCCGGGCGCAGCGCGAGGCCGTGGCACCAGATGCCGGGCTCTCCCAGGGCGGCGACCACGGCGGCGGTCTGGTCGCGGGCGCCGACGGAGGAGCCGGCGGACACGACGACGAGGTCGGCGTCGCGCACGGCGGCGCCGAGCACCTCGGCGAGCGCGTCGGGGTCGTCGGCGACGATGCCGCGCAGGTCGGGCTCGCCCCCCGCCTGGCGCACGAGCCCGGCCAGGGCGGGCGCCGTCGCGTCGCGCACCTGCCCGGCGCTCAGCGTCGGGGTCTCCGGCGGCACGACCTCGTCGCCGGTGGAGACGATGGCCACCCGCGGGCGGGCGCGGACGTCGACGCTCGTGATCCCCGCCGCGGCGAGCATGCCCAGGTCCTGCGCGCGCAGGGGCCGGCCGGCGGGCACGAGCTCCACTCCGGGCCGGGCGTCCTCGTCGGGGCGCACGAGGCCCTCGCCGGGCGCTGCGGGCCGGGTGACCTCGACCATGCCCGGGATGGCCAGCACGGTGTGCTCGACCATGACCACCGCGTCGGCGCCGTCGGGCAGCACGGCGCCCGTGGGCACCTCAACCGCGGCCCCCGGCGCCACGGCCACGTCGGGCGCGGTGCCCATGCGCACGGCGCCGGTCACGTCGAGCGGGCTGGGCAGGCCCTCCGACGCGCCGAAGGTGTCCGCCGCGCGCACGGCGTAGCCGTCGACCGTCGCGCGCGCGAAGCCCGGGAGCGCCTCGGGCGCGAGCACGGGGGCCGCCGGCACGCGATCGAGCGCGTCGGCCAGGGCCACGGGCTCGACCGGCGTCCGGCGCGCCGGGCGGAAGCCCGCGAGCGCCTCGCCCACCCCCCGGACGGTGAAGAACTCGCGGTTGGCGGGCCGGGCTATGGCCGTGCGGAGGGCCCGGCGAGGACGGGCCCGTCGAGGGCACCGAGGTCGAGGCCGCGCAGGGTCTCGGGCTGGGGCACGCCGTCCTCGTCGAGGCCGCGGGCCGCGTAGTAGGCGTCGACCATCGCGCGCAGGCTGGCGGGGGTCAGCCCCGCGGTGCGGCCCGAGGCCAGCTCGAGCTCGTCGGTGAGGAAGCGCTCGGGCAGCCAGTCGTCCGCGCGCGTCCACCCCTCGCGCAGGTTGAACGCGCGCTTCGTGAGCACGATGCGCCGGCCCATCCGGCGCAGGTCCTCGCCGTCGACCTCCCAGCCCGTCACCGCGCCAAGCAGGGACGCCCACTCGTCGAAGGGCTCCTCGAACACCCCGCGCAGGAACTTGCACAGGATCAGGGAGTCCATCACCGCCGCCTTGTCCTCCGTCTCGATCGCGGCGGCGACGTGCGGGTCGCCGCCCGCGAGGCGGTCGAAGCGCCCGGAGAGGTCGGCCTCGTAGGCGCCGGAGCGGTTGTGGTCGGCGCCGCGCGCGTTCACCGCGAGGCCGAGGGCCATGGCCTGCAGGGTGCGCGGCTCGTAGCCGGGCAGCTCGAGCCCCTTGACCTGGGGCGCGAAGGCGATCGCGCCGCCGCCGACGATGCCCGCCGCGGTCCGCGAGCCCTCCGCGAGCAGGTCGCCCAGGCCGGTGCGGGCCCCGATCTCGTCGAGGGCGCGCAGCAGCGCGTCGGCGTCGCCGAAGCGAAGCCAGGGGGCGTCGATGAGCCCGCGCTCGGCGCACTCCATCGCCCAGGCGATCGTCCCGCCCGCGGAGATCGTGTCCAGGCCGAGGTCATCGCAGCGGCGGCTCGCGGCGAGCACCGCGTCGGGATCGGACACCCCGCACAGCGGCCCGAGCGCGAAGACGTTCTCGTACTCCACCCGGGTGCGCGAGCCGTCCTTCGAGGAGTAGATGTGCTCGCAGCCGATGGAGCAGGAGGCGCACCCGCTCTTGGCCACGCCGCGCAGCTCCGCGAGGTCCTCCGCGGCGAGCATGGGGGCCTCGGCGAACGTCGCCTCCTGGAAGTTGCGGGTGGGCAGCGTGGCGATCGCGTTGAACGCCAGCAGGTTGGCCAGCGTGCCGAGCTCGCGGTACTTCGCGGTCGCCGGTCCGAACGAGCGCGTGCGCAGGTCGCGGGCGGCGGCGAGCACGGCGCGAGGGTCGGCAGGGGCGACCTTGGCCCGGGCGCGGACCGCGACGGCCTTGAGCAGCTTCGAGCCCATGACCGCGCCGAGGCCGCCGCGCCCGGCGTGGCGTCCGTCGTGCGAGACCGTCGCGAAGCGCACGAGGCGCTCGCCCGCGGGCCCGATGGCGGCGACCCGCCACGCCTTCCCCAGCCGCTCGCGCAGCCGATCCTCCGCCTCGCCGGCGGGCAGCCCCCACAGGTCGTCGGCGGGCTCGAGGCGGGACTCGTCGCCGTCGACGACGAGCACGGACGGGCGCTCGCAGCCGCCGCGCACGACGATCGCGTCGTTGCCCGAGAGCTTGCCCGCGATGGCGAAGTGGCTCGAGGCGAGCGCGTCGTTGAGCATGCCCGTGAGGGGCGACTTGGCCACGACGGCGAACTTCGCGCTCGTGGTCAGCGGGGTGCCGACGAGGGGCGAGAAGACGAAGGCGAGCGGCGCCTCGGGGGCCAGGGGGTCGACCCCGGGGGGCGCGAGCTCGTGCATGAGCCAGGCGCCCAGGCCGGCGCCGCCGACGTAGGCGCGCAGGACGGACTCGTCGAGCTGGAGCGTCTCGGCGGCGCCGCCGTCGTCGAGGTCGGCGACGAGCGCACGGCCGAAGTAGCCGCCGGGTGCGAGCACAGTGGACACCCTCACAGTCTAGGGCCGGCGGGCGCTCATCCCCCGGCGTCGGCGGCCATGAAGGCGACCTGATCGCCGGCGGCGAGCGGAAGCTCCGGGTCACGACTGATCTGGTCGCCGTTGAGGGCGGCGACGACGTGGCCGTCGAGCTCGACGCCGCTGGCCGAGGCCGCCTCCCCGAGCGTCGCCGCGTGCACGGCCACGGGGCCGCGCGCGCCGTTCCCGTTGCGGCGCAGGGCGCCGAAGCGCTGCACGGTGACCTCGGGGGCGGGGCGGGTGCGGGCGGCGTCGTAGTCGGCGGGCTCGTTGAGGTTGAGCACGGAGTCCAGGGCGGGGTCCGCGGCGCGCAGGAGCCGATCGACGAGCAGCGCCTCCTCGTCGAGGCGCTTGACGCGGCAGTCCTCGAACAGGAACGCGGGGCGCAGCCGGTCCTCGGCCAGCAGGCGCTCCACCCGGGGGAGGAGCGCCGTCCGGTAGGCGGCGGCCAGGGGGTGGTTGTGGTCCCCCACGCGGGGCAGCACGACGTCCGTCTCGTCGTCGACGGCGGCGAGCACGCGGCTCACGAAGGCGGGGTGCAGCAAGGGCACGTCGGTCGAGGAGACGTAGGCCGCCTCGGCGCGGTCGGCCACGGCGGCGAGGCCGGCGGCGAGACCCTGGAGCGGCCCGAGCCCCTCGCGCGCGTCCTCGACGACCTCCGTGCCCGCCGGCAGCGGCGGGAGCTCCTGGCCGGGCGCGCGGACGACGACGACGGGCCCGTGGGTGCCACGGGCGACCACGTCGACGACCCGGCGCAGCAGCGTCGAGCCGTGCCATTCGAGCCACGCCTTCGGGCGCCCCATGCGGCGCGAGCGACCCCCGGCGAGGACGACTCCGGCTCCCCTGTCCATGCTCTCCAGGATAGCCCTGGCGCGATCGGGCTCGGCCCCGAGCACGGGCGTCGTGCCACCATCCGCGGGTGCGCCCCCCGCGCGCCCCCGGGGGCACCGTCCCGCGCCTGCTCGCGCTCTACGCCTGCTGGGGGTCGTCCATCCCGGCCATGAAGGTCATGGCCGCGACGCTGCCCCCGCTGGCCGCCGCAGGCGCTGTGTTCCTGGCCGGTGGCGCCCTCCTGCGCCTCCTCGCCCGCGGCGCGCCGCGCCCCACCCGTCCCCAGCTCGGGCGCGCCGTCGCCTCCGGCCTCCTGCTCTTCGTCGCCGGCCAGGGCGTCCACACCCTCGTCCTGCGCGACCTCACCGCGAGCCTCGTGGCCATCGTCTCCGCCACGAACGCGCTGTGGCTCGCGCTTCTCGGCGCCGCGCTCGGCGCACGCCTGAGCGCCGCCAGCGCCGCGCGTCTCACGGCGGGCTTCGCCGGGATCGCCCTCGTCCTGCTCGCCATCCCCGGGGCGGCCCTGGGCGGGAGCCCGCTCGCGCTGGCCGGGGCGTTCCTCGGCGTCGTCGCCTGGTCGGTCGGCAGCCTGGTGGCGGCGCGCGGCGCCGCGCTGCCCGCCGACCCCCGGGTCGCGGTCTCCACCCAGCTGCTGGCCGGCGGCGTCGCGCTGCTCCTGCTCGCCGCCCCGCTCGGCCAGCTTGACCCGGCCGCGTGGCAGGGCGCCTCGGGCGCGTCGCTCGCCGCCGCGGGCTACCTGCTCCTCGTGGACTCCCTGGCCGGGTTCCTGCTCTACGTGACGCTCCTGCGCACCGCGCCGGTGCCCCTCGTGGCCACCTACGCCTACGCCACGCCGCTCGTTGCCGCCGGCCTCGGCGTCCTCGTGCTCGCCGAGCCGTTCACCCCGCTCGCCGCCCTCGGAGCCGCGGTCGTGCTGCTGGCGGTGGCCGGCGAGGTGCGGGCCGCGGAGACGGCCGGCTGACGTGGGTGGACGGCGCCCTCGAACTCCCGGCGCTCGCCGACGGCTCCGCGCCGAGCGCCTAGGTGAGGTCGCGGCGCTGCAGGAGGGCGAGGGCCAGGCCGCAGAGCACCGCGACCCAGGCGACGAGCACGAGCAGGGCGAGGCCGGGCGCGAGCAGCTCGGCGCCCGGGAAGCCCGTGTCGCCGCCGATGAAGGCGGTCGAGGCGCCCACGAACGGGCCGAAGCGGCCCACGGCGGGCACGAGGGCGAGCAGCAGGGGCTCGAGCGCGAAGCTCACCACGAGCACGAGGACCACCGCGACGGCCTGGTTGCGCACGAGCCCTCCGACCCCGACGCCGATCGCGCCGAAGGCGGCGGCGAGGACGAGGTTGCGCCACAGGAGGTCGGCGAGCTCGCTCGCGGGGAGCGTGACCTCCTCGCGGGCGGTGAGGATCACGGTGGCCACCGTGAAGACGAGGAGCTGGACCACGAGGGAGAGCACCACGCCCGCGACCGCGTAGGCGATCGCCTTCGCGAGGACCAGGCGCGCGCGGTCGGGGGCGGCGAGCACGCTGCTCGTGATCGTGCGGTGGCGCCACTCCCCGGACATGCCGACCACGCCCAGGAGCAGGATGAACAGCTGCGAGGCGTCGGCGAGGACGAAGCTGCGGACCGCCTCGCGGGTCAGGTCCTGGCTCAGCGCGGCGGAGAGCCCCGAGGTGACGACGCCGAGCACCGCCGCGGCGGTCACCAGGGCCCCGAACGTGCGCGTCGTGCGGAGCTTGAGCAGCTCCGCGCGCAGCAGCGCGCTCATCGGGCCTGCCCCGTGAGGTCGAGGAACGCGTCCTCGAGCGAGCGCCCCCGCTCGGCGAGCCCGAGCACCACGACGCCCTCCTCGCCCGCCGCGCGCCCCACCGCCTCGGGGGCCGCGCCGTGCACGACGAGCTCGTCGGGGCCGCCGGGCTCCGTGTGCAGCCCACGCCGGGCGAGGGCCTGGGCCAGGCGCTCGGCGTCGGGGGTGCGCACGACGGTGACCGCTCCCGCCCCCGCCCCCGCCCCGAGAACCTCGCGCAGCGGTCCCTGCGCGCGCAGCGACCCCTCGGCGATGACGACGACCTCGTCCGCGCTCTGGGCCACCTCGGCGAGCAGGTGGCTCGAGACGAGCACCGCCCGGCCCTCGCCGGCCTGCGCGCGCATGAGCTCGCGCAGCCAGCGGATGCCGGGCGGGTCGAGCCCGTTCGCCGGCTCGTCGAGGATCAGCACCTCGGGCTGGCCGAGCAGCGCGGCGGTAATCCCCAGCCGCTGGCGCATGCCCATGGAGTAGCCCTTCACCCGCCGGTCCGCGGCGTGGGCGAGGCCCACGAGCTCGAGCAGCTCGCCGACCCGCGAGGCCGGGTGGCCGCCCGCGGCGGCCAGCACCCGCAGGTGGTTGCGCCCGGTCCGCCCGGGGTGGAAGCTCGCGTCCTCGAGCACCGCGCCGACCCGCGCGCTCGGGCGGTCGAGCTCCTCGTAGCGCGTGCCGCCGAACGTGGCCGAGCCGGACGTGGGCCGTACGAGGCCGAGCAGGGCGCGCAGGGTCGTGCTCTTGCCCGCGCCGTTCGGGCCCAGGAAGCCGGTGACCCGCCCCGGCTGCACGGAGAACGAGAGGTCCCGGACGGCCTCCACGGCGCCGAAGCGCTTCGTGAGGCCCGCGATCTCGACCGCGGGAGCGCTCACGGCGCCGCCGCCTCCCAGCGGGCGTAGGCCTCCTCGACGGCGCGCTTCGCGTCGGCGTGCCGGCGGGTCGCGGCGGCCGAGGCCTCCGGCGACGCCCACGCCTCGGCGCCGGCGAGCTCGTGCTCCAGCGCGCGCAGCGCCCCCTCGGCAGCCTCGACCTCGCGCTCGAGCTCGCGGAGGTGACGCCGCGCGTTCTTCGAGGGCGCGCGGACGGGGTGCACGTCACCGCGCGCCCGCTCGGGCGCCTGCGCCTTCGGCCGATGCCCCTTGTCCGTCCCTGCGCTGCGCGTGCGCTTGGCGGTGCTCGCCGCCCGGCGCTCCTCGCGCGCGCGCACCACCTCGGCCCAGCCGCCGACGTACGAGCGCAGCGTGCCGTCCTCCACCGCGACGGTCCGGGTGCCCACGGCGTCGAGCAGGGCCCGGTCGTGGGAGATGAGCAGGACGGACCCCTCGAAGCCGCGCAGGGCGTCCTCGAGCGCCTCGCGGCTGTCGAGGTCGAGGTGGTTCGTGGGCTCGTCGAGGACGAGGACGTTGGCCCCGCTGGCCACGAGGACCGCGAGGGACAGCCGGCGCCGCTCCCCCCCGCTCAGGCCGTCGAGCGGCTTCTCGGCCGCCTCGCCGCTGAACAGGAAGCGCCCGAGCAGCGCCCGGGTCTTGTTCGGGGTGAGGCCGGTGGCCTTCTGCGCGGCCTCCAGCACGGTCCGGGCGGTGCCGCCGGCCGAGAGCTCCTCCGCGTGCTGGCTGAGGTAGCCGAGCTTCACGTTGTGGCCGCGCAGGAGCTTGCCCGCGGCGAGCTCCGTCCGCCCGGCAAGCGCCTCGATCAGCGTCGTCTTGCCCGTGCCGTTGGGCCCCACGAGGGACACGTGCTCCCCCCGCTCGAGCCACAGCTCGGCGTCGTCGAGGAGGACCCGGCCCCCGGGGATCGCGACGCGCCCGCCGGTGAGCTCGAACACGACGCGCCCGGAGCGCTCCGGGCGCGCGAAGTCGAAGCCGAGCGAGCGCTGGTCGCGCGGGTCGCGCTCGACGCGGTCCATCCGCTCGAGCGCCTTGACCCGCGACTGGGCCTGGCGCGCCTTCGTGGCCTTGGCCCGGAAGCGCTCGATGAAGCTCTCCGTGCGGGCGATCTCGGCCTGCTGCTTCTCGATGGCGCGCCCCAGCGCGAGCTCGCGGGCCGCCGCCTCGCGGCGCCACTCGTGCCAGGTGCCCGGGAAGAAGCGCCCGCGCCCGGCCTCGAGCTCGAGCACCGCGGTGCCCACCGTCTCCAGAAACCAGCGGTCGTGGGCGACGAGCACGACGGCGGCGTCGATCTCGACCAGCGTGCGCTCGAGCCACTCGAGCGACTCGATGTCGAGGTGGTTCGTCGGCTCGTCGAGGAGCAGGAGGTCGGGCTGGCCGGCGAGCGCGCGGGCCAGGGACCCGCGGGTGAGCTCGCCGCCGGAGAACGTGGAGAGCTCCCGGTCGAGGTCGCCGTCCGCGAACCCCAGGCCGCGGACGGTGGCCGTCGCCCGGGCGCGCCAGTCGTAGCCCCCGGCGGCCTCGAGGCGGGCCTGGGCCCGCGCGTAGGGGTCGAAGGCGCCCTCGTCGCCCTCGGCCATGCGGGCCTCGAGCGCGGCGAGCTCCTCCTCCAGCGCGACGAGCTCGGCGCAGCCCGAGAGCACGTAGTCGCGCAGGGTGAGGTCGCGGTCGCGCGGCGGGCGCTGGTCGTGCAGCGCCACCCGGCAGCCCTTCTCGAAGGCGAGCTCGCCCCCGTCGACGGACGCCTCACCGGCGAGCATGCGCAGGAGGGTCGTCTTGCCCGCGCCGTTGCGCCCGGCCAGGGTGAGCCGGTCGCGGCGCTCGAGCTTGAACGAGATCCCGCGCAGGAGCGGCGCCCCCGCCATGTCCTTGGCGAGGTCGGAGGCGATGAGGACGGCCACCCCTTCATGGTACGTTCCCGCCGGTGCTGCGCATCGCCGTCCTCGTCCCCCTGGCCGTGCTCGTCCTCGCCGCCCCGGCGCTCGCGCACGACGGCGGCGAGGGGTGGTACGGGCCCACGAACGACAAGGTCATCACGAACGCGGGCTTCCTGCTCCTCGCGTTCTTCCCGCTGTTCATCTTCGTCGTGAGCCTCGGCCAGCACGCGCTGGACCGGCGCAAGGAGCGGCGCAAGGCCGCGGCCAAGAGCCGCGCGTCGAGCGAGCTCTGGCGCGGCGACTGGTAGCGGGCCCGCCGCCTCAGCGGCCGCTCGGCGTCTCCGTCGCGCGCGCCGCGTGGCGGGCCATGAGCTCGCGCTGGACGGAGCGCGGCCGGGCGCCGGGCGCGCGCCGGCGCCACGCGCCGTCCCCGCCGAGCTCCCACGCGTCGACGTCGTCGGCGAAGCAGCGCCCGAGCGTGTCGAGGAAATCGTCGCGCAGGTCGGGGTCCGCCACGGACACGACGAGCTCCACGCGCGTGTCGAGGTTGCGGGGCATGAGGTCGGCCGAGCCGGTGAGCACGCTCACCTCGTCGCCGCGGTGGAAGGCGTAGATGCGGCTGTGCTCGAGGAAGCGCCCGACGATGGAGACCACCCGGATCGTCTCCGACACGCCGGGGACCCCCGGGCGCAGGCCGCACACCCCGCGCACGTTGAGGTCGACCGGCACGCCCGCCTGCGAGGCGCGGTACAGGGCGCGGATGCAGCGCTTGTCGACGAGGGCGTTCATCTTGAGCTGGATGCGCGCCGGCAGCCCGCGCTCGTGGGCCTCCACCGTGCGCTCGATCTCGTCGACGATGCCCTCGCGCAGCCCGGCGGGGGCCACGAGCGCCCGGCCGTAGCGGCGCGGACGGCCGTAGCCCGTGAGCACGTTGAAGACCTCCGCGACGTCCGCCCCGAGCTGCTCGTCGCAGGTGAACAGCCCGACGTCCGTGTAGAGGCGCGCGGTCGTCGGGTTGTAGTTGCCCGTGCCCAGGTGCACGTAGTGGCGGACCCCGTCGCCCTCGCGGCGGATGACGAGGATGGCCTTCATGTGCGTCTTGAGCGAGGGCTGGCCGTAGACGACGTGGACGCCCGCCTGCTCGAGCGCGCGGGCCCAGGTGATGTTCGCCTGCTCGTCGAAGCGCGCCTTGAGCTCCACGAGGCACACCGCCTGCTTGCCGCGCTCCGTCGCGCGGATGAGGGCGGGGATGAGCGGCGTGTCGTCCGACGTGCGGTAGACGGTCATCTTGATCGCCAGGACGTCGGGATCGCTCACCGCCTGCTCCACGAAGCGCTCCACGGAGGTGGAGAACGAGTCGTACGGGTGGTGGACGAGCAGGTCGGCCCGGCGCATCTCGGCGAGCATGTCCGCCTCGCGCGTCCCCGTGCCCTGCAGCCGGGGCTGGGTCACGGGGGTCCACGGCGGGTCGCGCAGCTCGGCGAAGCCGGGCAGCCCGTGGACCTGCCACAAGTCGGTCAGGTCGAGCAGGCCCTCCACGTCGTAGACCTGGCGCTCCTCCATGGCGAGCGCCTCGGTGAGCCGGGCGCGCAGCCCCGGGTCGATGCCCGCCTGGACCTCGACGCGCACGGCCTCCCCGAAGCGGCGGCGCCGCAGCTCGGCCTCCACCGCCTCCAGCAGGTCGTCGGCCTCGTCGGAGACCTCGAAGTCGGCGTCGCGGGTGACCCGGAAGAACCCGTGGTCGAGGATCTCCATCCCGGGGAACAGGGCGGCGAGCTCGCAGGCGATGACCTCCTCGAGCGGCACGAAGACCTCGCCCTCCCCGGCGACGGGGACGAAGCGGGGCAGCATCTCCTTCGGGACCTTGACCCGCGCGAACGCGGTCTGAGCCGTCTGGGGGTCGCGGACGAGCACCGCGAGGCTCAGCGAGAGGTTCGAGATGTAGGGGAAGGGACGCCCGAGCCCGACGGCGAGGGGGGTGAGCACGGGGAAGATCTGGCGCCGGAAGCGCTCGCCCAGCGCCTCGCGCGCGGCCCCCTCGACCTCCGCCATGCTCACGATCCGGATGCCCCGCTCGGCCAGCGCGGGGCGCAGGTCGTCCTGCAGGCAGCGCGTGACGCGGGCCACCTGGCCCTGGACGCGCTGGCGGATCGCGTCGATCGTCGCCGAGGGGGTGCGCCCGTCGGCGAGCGGCTCCGCCACCCCGGCCTCGACCTGGTCGTGCAGGCCGGCGACCCGGACCATGAAGAACTCGTCGAGGTTCGAGGTCCAGATCGCGGCGAACTTCACCCGCTCGAGCAAGGGCACCGAGGGGTCCTCGGCGAGCTGCAGGACGCGGTCGTTGAAGTCGACCCATGAGAGCTCCCGGTTGAAGAACAGCCCGGGATCGTCGAGCGCGGACGGTCGCGGGGGCTCGACCGGCGGCGCCTCGACCGCGCGGATGGGCTCCTGGGCCGCTGACGCGGAGGTGGTCACGCTCCTCCGAGGCTAGCGCCGGACGAGGATCGTTCGGCCGCGGCCGGCGTGGGGCTAGGCCGGATCGGCCCTCTCGGCCAGCGCGTACTCCAGGCGCGGGCGCAGGCCCTCGCGCTCGAGCTCGACCCACAGCCCGCAGAAGCGCTTGAACAGCAGCGCCCGGCGGGCGGTGAGGAACACGGCGAGCGCGTGCAGCCCGGGCCACGCGTCGGCCTCGGGCAGGTCGGCGGCGAGCGCGGGCTCGACGTCGCGCGCCCGACCCGCCCGCTCCCGCACGAGGGCGGCCGCGCGGGCCTCGGCCTCCGTCACGAGGCCCCGGACCCGGGGCAGGAGCACGTCGCAGTCGTGGACCTCCCCCACGAGGTCCTGCAGGTCCTTCGCGCGGCCCGCCGCGACCTTCGCGTACGGGCCGAACAGGTGCCCGCCGAGCTCGAGCAGGTAGCGAAGGCGCTTCGCGGCAATCCGCAGGTCGTGCAGGGCGTCGACCTCGGCGGGGTCGAGCGCGCGGGGCACGAAGCCCTGGAGCTCGCCCAGGCGTACGCGGATGATCCGCTCGAGCGCGTCGGCGAGCGGCCCGGCCGGGTCGAGCCCCTTGACCCGCCGCGCCTTCATCGCGCGCCCTCGGCCAGGGCGGCCAGACGCCCGCGCAGGTCGCCCTCCTGCGCCTCGCGCAGGGCGGCGGCGAGCACCTCGTTGCCCGCGGCCTGCTCGCGGGCGAAGGTCCCGGCCACGAGCTCCAGGCCGGGGCGCTCGCCCTCGCCCATGGCCTGGGTCAGGCGCGCGACGGCGGCGAGCTGCACGTCGGGGTCGCGCCGGGCGCCGAGCGCGTCGGCCAGGCGCTTGACGTCGCGCAGGACGGGACGGAAGAGCGCGGGGTCGAAGCAGGGGGCGAAGATCTCGAGCACGGCCCGCAGCCGCCGGCTGGCCACGCGCATGTCGTGCACGCGCTCGATGTCGCCCGTGTCGAGCACCCCGTCGGCGTGGTCGAACAGCTCGTCGGCGCGCACGGCGATCGTCCGCCGGGCCGCCTCCGCGAAGGGGACGTCGGGCGCCAGGCCCGGGATCTCACGTGCCTTGGCCACGGCCCCGTATCTTCGCGAACTCCTCGAGCACGGCACCCTCCCGCAGGCCCCCGCCGCACGCCTGCAACGGCGCGCCCAGGGCGCGGACCGCCGCCTCGAGCAGGAGCAGGCCGGCCGGGAGCAGGCGGGCCCGCTCGTCGTGCAGGGCGAAGCGACGGGCCACCTCGTCGGCGGGGAGCGCCGCCAGCGTGCCCAGCGCCGCCCCGAGCGACGCGCCGTCGAGGACGTCGCCGACGAGTCGGCGCAGCGAGGAGGCGCTGCCGCCGACCGCGTACGCGGC
>JALYMR010000170.1 GCA_030773615.1 Actinomycetota bacterium | reverse complement strand
ACCACGGGCAGCATGACCGCCCACGGCTGCACGGTGATCGACAGCCGGTTCTCGTTGATCATGAGCCCCCAGTCGGCGGTCGGCGGCTGGAGCCCGAAGCCCAGGAAGCTGATGCTCGCCACGAGCGCGATGGAGTAGGTCATGCGCAGGCCGAGCTCGACGAGCAGCGGGCTCGTCACGTTGGGCAGCAGCTCGCCGAGGACGATCCGCCAGCGCCGCTCGCCCACGACCTCCGCGCTCTTGATGAAGTCGCGCTCGACGACCTCCAGCGCGGCGCCCCGGATGACCCGCGCGACGCGCGGCGCGTGGGTGAGGCCGACGGTGAGGACGATGAGCCACAGCTTCGGCCCGATCGCCGAGACGGCGAGCAGCACGAGGATGATCTGGGGGAAGGCCAGGAAGACGTCGTTGAAGCGCATGAGCACATCGTCGAGCCAGTTGCGCGAGTAGGCGGCCACGAGGCCGATGACGACGCCCACGGCCATGCCCAGGAGGGTCGCCGCCGCCGCGAGCCAGAGGACGGTGCGGCCCCCGTGCAGGAAGCGGCTGAGCACGTCGCGGCCGAGCGCGTCGGCCCCGAAGACCGCCTCGCCGGAGGGGCCGCTGTTGGGGATGGCGACGAACTCCGTCGGCGTGTGGGGCGCGACGAGCGGCCCGGCGAGGGCGACGAGCACGACGAGGGCGGTGATGGCCAGGCCGATCCGCGCGCGGGTGAGCCGCAGGGTGTCGCGCAGGAGGCCGAAGCGCCGGCGGTGGGGCGGCGCCGCGGGCGCGGGGACGGGCTGCTCGAGGACGAGGTCGAGCGCGCGGTCGACGGTCTGGTCGCTCACCGTCCCGCCGTCCGCAGCTTGGGGGTCACGAGGATGGTGGCGACGTCGGCGAGCAGGTTGAGCCCGACGTAGATCCCGGCGATGAGCATGGTCACTGCTTGGACCACGGGCATGTCGCGGTTCGAGACGGCCTCCACGAGCGCCTGGCCGATGCCGGGGTAGGAGAAGACGACCTCGACGATCACGACGCCGCCGGCCAGGTAGGCGAGCTGCAGCGCGGTGACCTGGATGGCGGGCACGATCGCGTTGGGCACCGCGTGGCGCCAGATCACCCGGCGGCGGGGCAGGCCCTTGAGGCTGGCCATCGTGACGTACTCGCTCTCGAGCACCTCGACCATCGAGCCGCGCATGATGCGGCTGATGTAGGGGACGACCGCGAGGACGAGGGTGGCCGCGGGCAGCACCACCACCCTCGGGTCCTCCCAGGCCCGCGTGCCCGGGCCGAGCAGGGACACGGCGGGCAGGAGCTGGGACAGGCCCGTGGCGAAGATGAGGATCAGGGCGATCCCGATGACGAACTCGGGGAGCGCCGCGAGCACGAGCGAGGTCGTGGAGATGACGTGGTCGACCGCGCGGTCGCGGCGCATCGCGGTCCACACGCCGAGGAGGATCGAGGTGGGGATCGCCACCGCGGCGGAGACGAGCACGAGGAACAGGGAGTTGCCCACCCGCGCGGAGAGCAGCTCGCTCACCGGCGCCCGGGTCGCCGCGGACTGCCCGAGGTCGAAGGTGACGATCCCCGTGAGCCACTTGACGTACTGGGTGAGGACGGGCTCGTTGAGGTTGAGCTGGCGGCGCAGCGCCTCGAGGCGCTCCGGCGTCGCCTCACGACCAAGGATGGCCTGGGCCGCGTCGCCCGGCAGGGCGAGGGTCGCCCCGAAGACCAGGATGGACACGAGCCACAGGGTCAGCACCCCGAGCGCGAGTCGGCGCACGACGAGCCTGGCAGACAGGGCTCAGGACCTCCCGGTCGTGCTGGTCACACGGCGACGTTCCCACACTTCCCCGTCGGCGTGCAACCGGCAACCCGCGCTGCCCCCGCGCTGTCGCACGAACGTGCGGCGGCTGGAGGAGAGGGGTTGCGTCACACTGGCGCGGTGACCGAGGACAGCGCGGTCGTCCGTCGCCTCCCCGCCGAGCGGCGCCGGGAGCTCATCCTCCAGGCGGCGCGCGCCGTCATCCTGGCCAAGGGCCTGCCGGCCACGAGCGTCCGCGAGATCGCGACTGCCGCGGGCGTCTCCAGCGGCACGGTCACCCACCACTTCGCGAGCATCGACGAGATCCTCGCCGCCGTCCTGCGGGCGGAGACCGAGCGCGTGCGCGGGGAGCTGTGGGCGGAGGCGTCCGCCCGGTCCTCCGCCCTCGACGCCCTCGTCGCCCTCGGTCAGGGACTGCTCTCCCAGCGCCGCGAGGTGCGCGAGTACTGGAGCCTGTGGATGGACTTCTGGGCGCGCGCGACCCACGATCGCGAGCTCGCGCGCTGGCAGTCCGAGCGCTACCGGACCTGGCGGGAGCTCATCCGCGGGTTCGTGGCCGCGGGGATCGAGGCCGGCGAGTTCCGCGACGTGGACCCCGACGAGGCGGCGGTGGACATCGTCGCCCTGATCGACGGGCTCGGCATCCAGGCCTTCTTCGAGCTCGGCCACATCACCCCGACCGCCGCCCGCCGGCGACTCGCCGCGGGGATCGGCGAGCGCCTCGCGCCCCCTGAGGGCTAGGGGAGGCCGACGGGGGTCACGCCCCGCCGGCGGGCAGCGGGGAGCCGGCGGCGCGCGGGGGGCGCGCGCGCAGCCAGACCGCCACGGTCGCCCCGAGGACGACGGCCTGCAGGGCGGCGTACGTCCCGCGGGCCCCGACGGCCTCGACGAGCGCGCCGCCGGCGAGGGGGCCGACCAGGGTGGTCAGCGCCCAGGCGCCGTTGAGCAGGCCGAGGACGACGGCGGCCCCGACGCCCGCCCACGGGGCGCGGGCGGCGCCGAGCGGGTAGGCGATCGTGTAGAGCAGCGCGCGCAGCGGGGCGGTCACGCACATGGCCGCGACGACGGCCAGGGCGGGACGGATGCCGACGGCCCGGGCTCCGAGGCGGGCGGTGGCGGCGCTCACGGCGATGAAGATGACCGCCGCGAGCGAGAAGGCCAGCCCGATGGAGGCCCCGGAGAGGCCGGCGGCGGCCAGCTCGAGCGGGGCCAGGACGCTGATGAGGCCGCCGGCGAGCCCGGCGAGGACGATCG
>JALYMR010000169.1 GCA_030773615.1 Actinomycetota bacterium | reverse complement strand
GCTCATCGAACTGATCGCCGTACAGTTGCTCCGGACTGAACTCGCCGCTGATTCCCATCTCGCCGATGATCGCGCACCGCATACCAGTCCTACGACGGCGGCGGATGCGTTCGTCGCTTCGGTTTGGGGCGAGGAGGAGCAGCTGGCGGTCGCCTCCCCCTGCCGGAAGAGCCGACGCTGGGCTTAAGCGCCTGGCGCCCCGGTTGTGACGGCGGCGCACGGCTCATCGCGGCGGCGGCGCGAAGCAGGGCGATCGCGTGCTGCTCGAGGCCCAGCCGGCTGCGCTCGCCGGGGTGGATCGAGAGGGCGTAGCCATCCGCGCCCTGGTTCCAGACGACGGCGAGGTGCCCGCCGTGCACGCCGCCGTCCGGGTGGCCCCTGACACGCAGGAGCAGCGCGGGCTGCCCCTCCACCTGCACCCGGCGGACCAGCTCGGGTCGGACGGGCTCCTGCTCGTCGTGGCGCTGCCCCGGGGCGAGCGCTCTCGCCCCGACGAGCCCGAGGTCGCGTGACGTGCTCGCCCCCACGGGCCACGCCCCCCTGCTCGTCCGCAGCGAGAACCTCCCTCGCCGGCCACCCGCCAGGGCGTGGAAGGCCTGGCCGCTGCCGAACGGCGAGGTCTCGAGGTTCACGAGGTACTCCGCGCGACCCGGGCGCAGCGTCCGGTGGCGCACGGACCAGCGCCCGGCGGGCAGCCTCGGGGGGCAGAGCACGACGACGTCGCGGCGGGGCGCCAGCGCCGCGCAGAGCCGGAGGACGCGCCGCGGCACCCGCACGAGGTGCGCGCCGGGAGCGGGCTCGGCTCGCGGCGTCACCGGCCGGGTGGGGGCCGACCCTCGCCACCGCCGCAGCCCACGGCGGTCCCGGCGACGACGAGCGCGAGGGCGACGGGTGGGCCCACGGTCTCCCCGCCACCGTATCCCTCCCGCAGCCGCCGGGCGAGAGGCCTCGGCCCCGACGCCCCGGCGCAGCGCCCGCTATATCTCGCACCCCCGATGCACGCCCCAGCGCGCCCATGACGACGAGCTCACGCACGCGGCCCGGACCGCCGCGGGCGCCCGCCGTGCCGCGCGCCGCGCTCCCCCTCTCGCGGCCGGCCCGCACCTCGCCGGCGCGCTGGCGCGAGGTGCTCGCCGCTCCCGCCGTGGCCCTCGTCACGCTCGTCGTCGCCCTCGTCGCGACGCAGGAGGCGGGCGTGCGCTTCCGCGACCCGGACAACGTGGCGGCGGGGTACGTCGCCATGGTCGGCTTCGCCGTCGCGCTGCTCGTCGGGCTCGACATCGTCGTCCGGGCGGCGCGGCAGAGCGGCTCACGCCGGCCGTCGCGCGAGGCGATGCACGCCGTGCGGCGCACGCGCTGGACCCGCCAGCGCCTGGCCGCCGCCGCCGGCGGCCTGCTGAGCTTCTACGTCACCTACCTGGCCTACCGCAACCTCAAGGGCGTGATCCCGTTCCTGCGGCCCGGGGTGCTGTTCGACCGCGAGCTCGCCGAGCTCGAGCGGGGGCTGCTCGGCGGCCAGGACCCCGCCGCCCTGCTGCACGCGCTGCTCGGCACCGGCATCGCGGCGCACGTGCTCTCCGCGGTCTACGTCGCGTTCATCGTCTTCCTGCCGCTGTCCCTGGGGGTGGCGCTCGTCTTCGCGCGCGACCTGTCGACGAGCCTGTTCTTCGCCACCGCGCTGTCGCTGAACTGGCTCATCGGGGCCGGCAGCTACTTCGTGCTCCCGGCGCTCGGTCCGGCCTACGCGGATCCGGGCCTGTTCGCGGCGCTGCCGCACACGGAGGTCACCCGGTTGCAGGACGTCCTGCTCGACGACCGGATCGGCTTCCTCCGCGACCCCGAGACGGGCACGCCGCAGGCCATCGCCGCGTTCGCGTCACTGCACATCGCGATGAGCTTCACGGCGCTGGCCGCCGCCCACCTCCTGAACCTGGGCCGGCGCCTGAAGGTCGCGCTGTGGGTGTGGCTCGTCGTCACCGTCGTCGCGACGGTCTACCTCGGGTGGCACTACGTCGTCGACGACGTCGCCGGGGTCCTCATCGGCGCGGCGTCGCTCGCCCTCGCGAAGGTCCTCACCGGCTTCGACGTGCGCGCGGCGCGGCGAGCCCGCCCGCCTGCGCGATGAGCCAGACGAGCGCGGGCACGATCGGGAGGAACATGCGCGGGGAGGCCGCGGGCGGCAGGTGCACGAGGATCGCCACGGCGGCGAAGAGGGCGATGGGCGCGGCCTCGGGCGGCAGCAGGCGGCGGCGGCGCCAGAGGACGCGCCCGGCCCAGCCCACCCCGGCGATCAGCCCCAGGTTGAAGGCGCCGTAGGTGGCGATGGAGAGCGGCCCGAGGGAGGGTCGCATGGGCGCCGAGACGAGCATCCGGCCCACGTTGGCCACGAGGTTGCGCGCGTAGGCCAGGGGCCGCGCGCGGATGTTCGCCAGCGCCTGCTCGCGCAGCACGCGATCGCTGCTCACCGGGTCCAGGCGCTCCAGGCGCGCGAACAGCGGGTGCAGGGCGGCGAGCGCCGGGTCGCCCCGCACTTCGGCGGGCTCGTGCCACTGCCCGGTCTCGCCCGGAACGGTGGGGGACATCCAGAACAGCGAGAGCCCCGACGAGGTTCCCCAGTACAGCGGCTTGCCCGTCTGCTCGAGGGTGAAGGCGAGCCAGGGCAGGCACGCGACGACGGCGACCGCGGCGATCGCCACGAGGCGGCGCGCGCTCTCCCCGCGGCGCACGGCCACGTGGGCGACGGCGGCGAGGAGGAGGGCGATGGCCACCCACCCGTACTCGAGGCGGACCATGGTCAGGCCGGCGAGCGCGAGGCCCGCGGCGGCGGCCCAGGCCCAGCGCCCCCCGTCGAGCGCGCGCGTGAGCGCGAGCATCCCGGCGACGACGAGCAGGATGGAGAGCGGCTCCTTGTGGACCTGGGGGACGACGGAGAGGAACGGGACGTAGAGCCCGAGCGCGTAGGTCCAGGCCAGGGAGGGCCGCGGCGCCAGGCGCACGCGCAGCAGGCGGTGGAAGAGCAGCAGCGCGGCGGTCAGCAGGACGGGCTCGACGAACCGGATGGCCGGGAGGGGGAGGTCGAGCGCGACGAGCGGGGCGAGCAGCGCCGCGAGCCCCGGCCCGTGCCAGAGGTAGGCGCGGGGGCCGAGGGTCGCGCTGCTGGGCACGAGCTGCCCGTCGAGCAGGCGGGCCGCCGCGGCGAGCAGGTCGGCCTCGTCGCGGACGGGCTGCGCGCCGGGCTCCGCGAGCGCGCACACGACGACGTAGAGGACGAGGAGCGGTGAGAGCCGCAGCGCGTCGCGCAGCGCCTCCCGGCCGACTCGCCGACCCTGCCGGCCGAACGGCCGGCGCACCGGCCAGAGCTCGGTGGCGGCGTGGTGGAGCGTCATGCCGGTCCACCGAGCAGCGCCACGGGCGGTGAGGGTACAGCGCGTCCTCGCCCGGCCCCTGCGCGCCGGGGCTGTCATGCTCGCCGGGGTGACGAGCGCCACGACCTCGCCGCCGCGGGGAGCCGCGCTGCTCGTGGGCCTCGACGTGGGGACGACCTCGGTCAAGGGGCTCGCCGTCGACGGGGGCGGCGCCGTGCTCGCGGTGGCCGAGGAGCCGCACCCCTTGGCCACGCCCCGCCGGGATGGACGGAGCAGGACCCCGAGGGCTGGGTGCGGGGCGCGGAGCGCGTGCTCGCCGCGCTGCGGGCCCGGACCGGGCGCCGGCCCACCGCGATCGGCCTCTCCGGTCAGATGCACGGGCTCGTCGTGCTCGACGGGCGCGACCGCGTCGTCCGCCCCGCGCTTCTGTGGAACGACCAGCGTACGGCAACCGAGGCGGCCGAGGTCGAGGAGCTCGTGGGCGGGCGCGACGCGCTCGTGGCGCTGACCGCAAACCGCTCGCTCACCGGCTTCACCGCGCCCAAGCTGCGCTGGCTCGCCCGGCACGAGCCCGAGGCCCACGCGCGGGTGCGGCGCGTCCTGCTCCCGAAGGACCACGTCCGGCTGCGCCTGGGCGGCGAGCCGGCCACGGACGTCACCGACGCCTCGGGCACGGGCTGGTTCGACCCGGCCGCCCGGGGGTGGAGCGCACCCGTGCTCGAGGCGCTCGGCGTCGACCCGGGGTGGCTGCCGCCCGCGCTCGAGTCGCCCGCCCTGTGCGGGCGGACCGCGGACGGCGTTCCGG
>JALYMR010000168.1 GCA_030773615.1 Actinomycetota bacterium | reverse complement strand
GCGACGGCTCCTCGTCCGTTCGGCACCGCGGCGGTTGGCCCTCACGACTCGCGGCCCACGCCGCGCACCGAGCCCCGCGCGGCAAGCGACCCCCGCTCAGTCGACCAGGGCGGAGACCAGTCCGGCGGCCAGTCCGAGCGCTGCGCACGCGCCCAGCGTGCGCAACACCGACCAGCGCAGCCGGAAGATCATGATGCCGGCGGCGACCGCGATCACGAGGGAGATCGGACGGAGGGTGCCGAGCACCGGCAGCTCGACGTCGAGCGGCCCCCAGCTCGCCTCGGTCGTCCTCGCGAAGAGCGTGTGCAGGGCGAAGAACAGCGCGAGGTTGGCGATGACGCCGACGACGGCGGCGGTGATGCCGATCAGCGCCGAGGACAGCCTCCGGTTGCCGCGCAGCCTCTCGATGTACGGGGCCCCGAGGAAGATCAGCAGAAAGCACGGGACGAAGGTGACCCACGTGGTCAGCAGCGCGCCGAGGGTCGCGGCCACCCACGGGTCCAGGCCGCCCGGGTCGCGGTACGCGCCGAGGAAGGCGACGAACTGCACGACCATGATCAGCGGACCGGGCGTCGTCTCGGCGAGCGCCAGCCCGCGGACCATCTCTCCCGGCGCGAGCCACCCGTAGACCTCGACCGCGCGCTGGGCGACGAAGGCCAGCACGGCGTAGGCGCCGCCGAACGTCACGAGCGCGGTGCCTGAGAAGAACAGGCCCTGTTCGACGAACACGCTGTCCGTGCCGGTCAGCACGGCGACGGCGAGCAGGGGAGCCGTCCACAGCGCGAGGCTGACGGCCAGCACCTTGAGCGCCCGGAGGGCGCTGGGGCGCTCGGCGTGCAGCGCGTCGTCGGGGATGACGGGGGCCGGGCCGTCGTCGTCGTCCCCGTGGCCGCCGCCGGCGCCCGCCATGGTGTGCGGCGCGAAGCGCGCGAGCGCAAGGCCCACGGCCGCGGCCGCCGCGACGACGATCGGGAAGGCGATCCCGAACGCCGTCAGGGCGAGGAACGCGGCGAGCGCGATGCCGACGAGCGCCCGGTGCGCCAGCGCGCGCGAGGCGACCCGGATGACGGCTTGGATGACGATCGCCAGCACCGCGGGAGCGAGACCGGCGAACAGCGCCGCCACGGCGGTCGTGTCGCCGAAGGCCACGTAGATGACCGAGAGGGCGAGCAGCGCGACGACGCCGGGGATGACGAAGAGAATCCCGGCGGCCAGGCCGCCGCGCGTCCCGTTGAGCAGCCAGCCGATGTAGATCGCGAGCTGCTGGGCCTCGGGACCGGGCAGCAGCATGCAGTAGTTCAGCGCGTGCAGGAAGCGGCGCTGGCCGAGCCAGCGCTTCTCGTCGACGAGGATGCGCTGCATCACGGCGATCTGACCCGCGGGACCGCCGAACGTCTGGAGGGCGATCGTGCGCCACGTCCGCAGCGCCTGGCCGAACGGGACCAGATCGCGCGTGCCGTTGTCCGAGTCCGGCGTCGACTGAGGGGCGCGCTCCGCGCTCCGCTGAGCGCTCACGGGCTGGCCTCGGCAGGCCGGCGCGCCTTCGAGGCCGTCGCCGGGACGAGCTGCCCGTTGGCGTTGAACAGCCGGGCGGTCCCCAGCTCGACGGCCAGCAGCACGCTGACCGACGTCGCTGCCAGCAGCATGAACATCACGACGATCTGCAGCCGGACCGCCTCGAGCGGGCTGACGCCGGCGAGGATCATGCCGGTCATCGCGCCGGGCAGCGAGACGACGCCGACGGCCTTCGTGGCGTCGATGAGCGGGCCGAGCGCGGCGCGCATCGTGCGCCGGCGCGCGTCGCGGCTCGCCACACGGGGCTCTGCCCCCAGACCGAGCGCCGTCTCGATCTCCGCCGCGGCCCGCGAGCGGTCGCGGCCGATCTCGCGCAAGGCGATGCCGGACGTCGACATGGAGTTGCCGATGAGCATCCCGGCCAGCGGGATGAGGTACTGCGCCTCCGGCGGCACGATCCGCAGGGCGACGAGAGCGAGGAGCACCGCGACCGTCGCGACCGTGATCGCTGCGGCTGCGACCCGGCCGCTGCCCGGGACGCGCGCGCCCCTCCTGGCGGCGATCTGCGTGGCGAAGGCGAGCATCACGCAGATGAACCCGGCGGTCGCGAGCAGCTGCTCGAACCCGAAGATCGCTTCGATCACGTAGCCGACCGCCAGCAGCTGCACGACTGCGCGCACCGCGGCGACCGCGATGCTGGCCTCCTCGCCGGTGCGCTCCCACCGGGCAGCGCCGACGGCGACCGCCACGAAGACGAGCGCGACGAGCACGTCTGGCAACTGAATGGGAATCGGGCGCACGTGTGGTCAGACCGGTGGGCGATCCGTGAGGACGCCGTCCTCGAGCAGCAGCGTGCGGCCGGCGACCCGGCTGGCCTGACGGTCGTCGTGGGTCACGAACACGAGCGTCATCCCTTGCGCGCAGAGCTCGCGGAAGGTCGCCTCGAGACGCAGCCCGCTCTCGTGATCGACCGAGGCGGTCGGCTCGTCGCACAGCAGCAGCGAGGGCTGGCAGGCCAGCGCCCTGGCGATAGAGACGCGCTGCTGCTCTCCGACGGAAAGCGTCCCCGCGTCGGCGTCGAGGTCCCCGTCGAACGCCACCCGCTCGAGCAGGCCGCCGAGCGTCCGCTCGTCGATGCCGCTTCGGCTGTAGTCGGCACCGCGCCGCAGGTTGTCGCGGACGGTGCCCTCGAACATGAACGGGACCTGCCACACCATCCCGACGCTGCGACGCAGCTCCACGGGTGAGATCGAGCCGGTGTCGACGCCGTGAAGCACGACCCGCCCGCCGCTGGGCTCGAGCAGGCGGTTCAGGCACTTGAGCAGCGTCGTCTTGCCACTGCCGCTTGCGCCCATGACGGCGACCAGCTCCCCCTCGGTCAGTGCGAACGAGACTCGGTCGAGGATGCGCGCTCCTGCGAACGCGAACGACAGCTCCTCGACGCGCAGGATCGTTCGCTCGCGGGTGGGCGCCGCCGGCAGCGCGTGCCGCACGGCGTGGGGCAGCTCGCCCCCGGAGGGCCACCGGACCGGCGGCTGCGGGATGCTCATGTCACCTCTCCCGGCAGCAGCGCGGTGCGCTTGAGGTACTCGTAGAGGCCGTCGTACAACGGCCCGCTGAGCGCGAGCACCTCGTAGTCGGGGCGCACCATGGACAGACCGCGCATGAGCGCGTCGAGCCCCGGCGCCTCCGGGGCGTCGTAGCGCTCATCCTCGAGATCGGCCTCGTGCACGATCCGGGCGATCGCCCAGAGCACGGGATCGGCGAGCTCGTAGCGGCGGAGCACCGCTTCGAAGGAGCACTCCCCGTCGTGATGCGAGAGCGCTGCCCCGCGCATGTCGAAGGGCGTGGCGTCCGGCGGCACCTCGTCGGGGTCGTCGACGAAGACGAACTGCGCATCCGCGTCGACGAAGCGCTGGATGAGCCAGGCGCACGCGGTCCGGTCGACGTGCGGCCCGGTGCGCGTCGCCCACCTCACGCCAGCACCTCGTCGAGGCTGCGCGCCAACGACTCGACCGCGGCCGTCGCCTTGGCGCCCTGCGGCGCCTGGAAGTAGTCGCGGCGCCGAACGCGCCGCAGCTCCCGGCGCAGCCGGCCGAGCGTGCGCTTGCGGATGCCGGCGGCTGTGTGGCGGGCGTCCTCGGCCTGCTCGGCCAGGCGCAGGTACTCCGCGCCGGCCTCGGCCTGCATCCCCGCCGAGAGCGCGCGCTCCTGCCCGCGCGACGCCGGCTGGGCCAGCCACACCGTGGCCTGGCCACCTGCCTCTACCACCGCTTCGGCCAGCCACTCGAGCTGCTCACGCGTGTGGCTGCTCTCCGGCAACGCGACGAGGCCATCGAGCAGCTGCGCCGCGCCCAGGCGCCGCAGGGCGCGCCAGAGGGCGATGCGCGGCGTCGAGGGCTCGCGCGGCAGACGGTACGCGAGGAGCACCCATTGCCCGGCCGACACCGCCTGGACGCTAGCAGGACAACATGAAACCGCGGTTTCACGGTTTCGCTCGGCGGCCGAGGGTGCGGAGCGACCCCGGGGCGAGGAGGCGACCGTGGCGTCGACGGAGCCGCTCGTCCAACTGAGGGGAGATGACGAGCGAGACTGCGGGCCCCTGCAGCACGACCTGGCGCGCCTGCGTCCGGAGAAGGAGCTGCGGAGGCTACGGGCCGCGTGAGCTAGGCGACCGACAGCTCGATCGAACCGCCCGGGCATGCCCGAGCACCCGGCGCCCAAGGCCGCGCTGATGAACCTGCTGTCGATCGGCGCCGCCTACGGGGTCGTCGCGCTGTTCGCCGAGGGCGGCGCGGTGGGCGGGCTCATCGGCATCGACGGGGAGGTGCGCGTTGCCCCGTTCATCCCCGTGATGGTGTTCGCGATCCTGTTCGGGCTGTCTATGGACTACGAGGTCTTCGTCCTGTCGCGCGTGCGCGAGGAGGTGCTGCGCCACGCGACACGACGCGCGCCGTGCGGGATGGGCTGGCCAAGACCGCCCGGGTCATCACCGCCGCCGCGGCGATCATGGTGGCGGTCTTCCTGGCCTTCGTCACGGCGCCCGAGAGCTTCCTCAAGCTGCCCGGAGTGGGCATGGCGGCGGCCATCCT
>JALYMR010000167.1 GCA_030773615.1 Actinomycetota bacterium | reverse complement strand
CGACGGCGTCGACGCCGCGAAGGCGCTGGCGCTCGGCGCACGGGCGGCGGGGCTCGCCCGCACCCTGCTCCTCGCCGCGCAGGACGACCGCGCCGGGGAGGCGCTCGGGACCGTCGTCGGGCAGCTGCGGATCGCGACCTGGCTCGCGGGGGCGCGCCGCGCCTCTGCGCTGACCGAGGGGCACCTGCGGTGAGGATCGCCGTGATCGGCGCCGGGCTGGGCGGCCTGAGCGCGGCGCTGCGCCTGCAGGGCGCCGGGCACGAGGTCGTCGTGCTCGAGGGGCGCGAGCGCCCCGGCGGCCGGGCGTACCAGATCCGCGACGGGGGCTACACCTGGGACACCGGGCCGTCGCTCATCACGATGCCCTGGGTGCTCGAGGAGACCTTCTCGGCGGCGGGCCTCGACCTGCACGCGGAGGTCGAGCTCGAGCGCCTGGACCCCTTCTACCGCATCTTCTGGGCCGGCGAGCACGAGCACCTCGACTTCGTGGCCGACCGCGACGCCATGCGGGGGGAGATCGCGAAGTTCTCCGCGCGCGACGCGGGCGCCCTCGACGGCTTCCTCGCGGCGATGCGCCCCATCTACGAGGAGGGCATCCTCGGCGCGGGACGCCGCCCGTTCCTGCGCGCCCGCGACCTCGCCGCCTTCGCCCCCCGGATGGTCGAGCTCGGCGCCGCGCGCTCCCTGTGGAGCGTCGTCGCCCGCCACTTCGAGCACCCCCGCGTGCGCGAGGCCTTCTCCTTCCACTCCCTGTTCATCGGCGGCGACCCCCACCGGGTGCCCGCGATCTACGGCGCCCTCGTGTACCTGCAGTTCCTCGACGAGGTCTGGTACACGCGCGGCGGGGTCTACGCGCTCATCGAGGCGATGGCCCGGCCGCTCGACGTGCGCTGCGGCGAGCGCGTGGCGCGCATCGAGCACAGCTGGGGCCGGGTGACCGGGGTGGCGCTCGAGGGCGGGGAGCGCATCGCCGCCGACGCGGTCGTCTCGAACGCCGACGTGCTCACGACCCACGAGCTCACCGGGCTGCGCCGTCCGCTGCGACGCCTGCGCCCCTCGATGTCGGCCTTCCTGCTCTACCTGGGGACGGACCGGCCGTTCCCGAAGCTCCTGCACCACACGCTGCTCGTGGGAACGGGGTACCGGAACTTCATCCGCGACGTCACCCGCTCCGGACGCCTGGCCTCGACCTTCTCGACCTACCTGCACGCTCCGTCGCGCACCGAGCCGGGGATGGCGGCGGCCGGCGGGGACTCCATCGCCGTCCTGCTCCCCGTGCCCAACAAGGTGCGCGGGCGGGTCGACTGGGCGCGCGAGGGCGACGCCGTGCGCGACCGGCTCGTCGCCGACCTCGAGGGGACGTTCGGCCTGCGCGGCCTTGACGCCTCCGTGCGGGTGGAGCACCGCATGACCCCGGACGACTTCGAGCGCGAGCTCGGTGCGGCCTGGGGCAACGCCTTCGCCACGGAGCCCACCCTGCACCAGTCCGCCTTCTTCCGCCAGCACAACCGCGACGACCGGATCGCGGGGCTCTACCACGTGGGCGGGGGCACGCACCCCGGCGCGGGCATCCCCGGGGTCCTGCTCGGCGCGGAGGTGACGGCGGGGCTGGTGGAGGCCGACGCACCGCGGCGGGGGGCGGTCGGTGCGCGCTGACGCCGTACTCCTCGAGGCGCGGGGCACGACGCGCCGCGTGGCCCGGACGTTCGCCCTGGCCTGCCGCCTGCTACCCGGCGACGTGCGCGACGACGTCTACCGCCTGTACCTCGTGTTCCGCACGCTCGACGACCTCGTCGACGAGGACGACGCGCGGGCGGCGACCGCCATCGCCGCCGTCGAGGAGTGGGTCGCCGACGGGCGCGTGCGCGGCCGGGAGGCGGGGGTGCTCGCCGACCTCGACCGCCGCCACGGGCTGCCCCGCGACGCCCTCGGCGACTTCTGCCTGGGCATGCGCGACGACCTCGAGGGCGCCTCGCTCGACACGGAGGACGAGCTCGACCAATACTGCTACCGGGTGGCCGGCACGGTGGGCGTGGTGATGGCCGCGGTGCTCGGCACCGTCGACGACGAGCGCGCGCGCCCCCGCGCGGCGGCGCTGGGCCAGGCCATGCAGCGCACGAACATCCTGCGCGACATCGACGAGGACGGGGCGAACGGGCGCACGTACCTGGCCCGGGAGACGCTCTCGCGGTTCGGCGCGCCCGACCCGGGCCTGCGCGAGGCGCTCCTGCGCGACCAGATCGCCCGCGCGGACGCGCTGTACCGCAAGGGGATGGCGGGCATCGCCCTTCTGCGCCGCGGCCGGCACGCGGTGCGCGCCGCCGCCGCCATGTACCGCGAGATCCTGCGTCAGATCGAGCGCGAGGGCTACGGGGCGCGGCCGGGACGGGCGGTCGTGCCCCGCTCGCGCAAGCTCGTCGTCGCCGCGCGCGCGCTCGCCCCCTGACCGTGCGCCCGTCCACGGCTCTCCTCGGCGCGCTCGCCGGCGCCCAGCTCGCCTACGGCGCCCTGCCCGGCGAGCGCGGGCCGGCGGCCACCCGGGCGATCGTCGGCCTGCTCACCGCCACCTCGGCCGCGGAGGCCGTGGAGGCCCGCGGCGCGGTGCGCGGCCTGGCCCTCGTCGGCGGTGCGGGCGCGGTCGGGTTCGCCGCGGAGCTCGCCGGCGTGGCCACCGGCCGCCCCTTCGGCCACTACGCCTACTCCGAGCGCCTCGGGCCGCGCTGGCGCGGAGTGCCGCTGCTCGCCGCCGCGGCCTGGGCCCTGCTTGCCCGCCCGGCCTGGGTCGTGGCCGGGCTGCTCACCGGCCGCCGCGTCGCGCGGGTGCCCCTGGCCGCCGCCGCCCTGACCGCCTGGGACGTGTTCCTCGATCCCCGCATGGTCCGCGAGGGGTACTGGTCGTGGCCGGGCGGCGGGCGCTACGAGGGCGTGCCCCTCTCGAACTTCGCGGGCTGGCTGGGCACGGGCACGCTCGTCTTCGCCCTCTTCGCCGCGCTCGACGGCGACGACCGCCCCGAGCGGACGGGCGACGGCGCCCTCGTGCTCTACGGGTGGACGTGGGTCGGCGAGACGGTGGCCAACGTCCTGCTCTGGCGCCGGCCGCGGGTCGCGCTGGCGGGCTCGGTGGCCATGGGCGCCCTCGCCGTCCCCGCCCTCGTGGCCCGCGCCCGGCGATGAGGGTCGTCGTCGCCGGGGCCGGCGTGGGCGGGCTGGCCGCCGCGGTGCGCCTGGCCGCGGCCGGCCACGAGGTCACGGTCTGCGAGCGCGGCGAGGCCCCGGGCGGCAAGGCGGGGCGCCTCGAGCTCGACGGGGGCTTCCGCTTCGACACCGGCCCGTCCCTGCTCACGATGCCCTGGGTCCTGCGCGACCTGTTCGCGGCCACGGGCGCGCCGCTCGAGGAGGAGCTCGAGCTCGTGCGCGTGGAGCCCGTCACCCGCTACCGCTTCGCCGACGGCACGGGCTTCGACCTGAGCGCGGACCTGCCCCGCGCGATGGAGGCGCTCGAGGCCTGGTCGCCGGGGGCGGGCGCCGACTGGGCGCGGTTCCTGGGTACCTGCGCGGGCATGTGGCGGGCGGGCGAGACCTTCCTGGCCGGGCCGCCGCCCTGGCCGCCGCGCCGCCCACGACCGGGCCAGCCGCGCCTCGAGCCGCTCGACCTCGTCCGCGCGCGGCCGTGGGAGACCCTGCGCGCGCTCGCCCGCGGCCACGCCCGCGACCCGCGCCTGCGCCTCGTCATCGAGCGCTTCGCGACCTACGCCGGCGGCGACCCCCGGCGCTCGCCCGCCGCCCTGGCCGTCGCGGGCTACGTCGAGCACGCCTTCGGGGCCTGGCACGTGCGCGGCGGGCTCTACGCCATCGTCGAGGCGCTCGCCCGGCGGCTCGGCGAGCGCGGCGGGACGCTGCGGGCCGGCACCGCGGTCACGGGGATCGAGCGCGCGGGACGGCGGGTCGTCGCCGCGCAGACCACCGCCGGCCGCCTGCCCGCCGACCTCGTGGTGTGGAACGGCGACGCGCTGGCGCTCGCGCGCGTCCTCGGCCGCCGCCCCGGCCCGCGGGGCCGGGCGCCCGAGCGCTCCGTGTCGGGCTTCGCCCTCATGCTCGCGCTGCGCAGCCGCTCGCCGGCGACGGTCCACCACGAGATCCGCTTCCCCGCCCGCTACGACGCGGAGTTCGACGACCTCTTCGCCGCCGGGCGCCTCGTGCGCGACCCGACCCTGTACCTCAGCACCTCGTCGGTGACCGATCCGGGTGAGGCGCCGGCAGACGGGGAGAACCTGTTCGTGCTCGTCAACGCCCCCGCCCGGCCCTTCGCCCCCGAGGAGCTCGACCGCTACGAGCGCACGCTGATCGATCGCGTCGGGGTCCGCGACCGCCTCGTGGCCAGCGCCCGGCGCACCCCCGCGGACCTCGAGCGCGAGACGGGCGCCGTCGCCGGCGCGATCTACGGCGCCGCGCCGCACGGGCGCCTGGCCAGCCTGCGCCGCCCGGGCCCGGTGGTCCCCGGCGTGCGCGGGCTGCTGCGCGTGGGGGGCACGGGCCACCCGGGCGGCGGCCTGCCCCTCGTGGTGCTCGGGGCGAAGATGGTCGCCGACCTCGCGGGGCCGGCGTGAGAGCCGCGCTCGCCGCCCTCCTGCTCGCCGCCGCGCTCGGCGCCTGCAACGGCGACGACGAGGCCGCCCGGCCGCCGATCGAGCGCCTGGCGGTGGGAAGCGGCGAGCGGGGTGCGACGATCGTGCGCGAGCGGGGCACCCCGCCGGGCGCGCCCGTCGTCGTGTTCCTGCACGGGTGGAGCGCGGTCCAGCCCGAGCGCTACGGCCCGTGGCTCGAGCACCTCGCCCGTCAGGGCTCGACGGTGATCTACCCCACCTACCAGCGCCCGCCGTTCTTCGACGTGCAGACCCCGCTGACGAACGCGGTGGCGGGACTGCGGGCGGCGCTCGAGCGCCTCGGCGGGCGGCCGGGGCCGGTCGTCGTCGCCGGCCACTCCGCGGGCGGCGCGCTCGCG
>JALYMR010000166.1 GCA_030773615.1 Actinomycetota bacterium | reverse complement strand
CGCCGCGGCGACCCGGGCCCGGGCGGAGCAGCTCGCGCGCCTCGGGGGCGCCCTGCCCACGAGCGACCTCGACGACGGGCGCCTGGAGGAGGTGGCGGCGATCGGGCGCGAGCGCCACCACGCCGCGCGCTGGCTGCTCTCGGACAGCCCCGCGTGGCCGCATTGACCGACCTGCACGTCACGGAGCTCGGCGACGGGCAGCCCGTCGTGCTCGTGCACGGGGCGTTCGGCACCGCCCTGGGCACCTTCGCCGAGCAGCGCCCGCTCGCCGACGGGCACCGGCTGCTGCTCGTGGACCGGCGCGGCTACGGGGAGAGCCCGGACGGCGACGAGCTGGGCTGGCCCGCGGACGCCCGCGACCTCTCGGCGCTGCTCGACGAGCTCGGCGCCGCGCACCTCGTCGGCCACTCCACGGGAGCCGTCGCCTGCCTGCTCGCCGCCGGGGAGCGGCCCGACGGAGTCCGCTCGCTCGTCGCGATCGAGCCTCCCGCGTTCGGGGTCGCGCAGGGCGACGTCGTCGCCGACCGGCTCGCCGCCGCGTGGCGAGCGGTGGCCGAGCGTGCCCCCGAGCTCGAGACGGAGGCCTTCGTGCACGAGTGGGCGCTCGCGCTGGCCTACTCGCGGATCGACGCGAAGGCCTGGACCGAGGGCTTCACGGCGGCGGACTGGAAGGCGGCGGAGGCCACCCGGCGCGAGCCCGCGCCCGTCGACGCGCCCCTCCCCCTCGAGGCGCTCGCCGCGGCGCCGTTCCCCACGGTCCTCGCCCCCGGGGCCTGGCCCGCCGAGCTCGCGGGCAGCCGGGCCTGGGTGGGCGCGGGGTTCGCGGCGGCCTGCGCCCGCATCGCCGAGGCGGTCGGCGGCCGCCTCGTGACCTTCGACGCCTCGACGCACAATCCCCAGCGCGAGGAGGCGCCCGGTCTTCAACCGCGTGCTCCAGGAGGTCTGGGCGCAGGCCCCTAGCGCGCGCCGACCGCCCGGCCCGCCCGCTCCGGGCGGGGCAGGCGGGCGTGCGTCGCGGCGATCGCGCGCAGGCGCGTGAGGACCTCGTCACCGGCCGGGCCGGCGCGGCCGCTCTCGGCGTCGACGTGCAGCAGCATCTGCTCCGCGGTCGCCAGGAGCGCGCCGTCGCCCGCGCGGTGCAGCGCGTGGAAGAGGTGCACGCGCTTGTCGTCGGCGGCGAGGAGCTGGGTGGCGACCTCGACGCGCTCGCCCTCCCGGGCCTGGCCGAGGTGCGAGAGGTGGGTCTCCACCGTCAAGAAGCTCCCACGGGCCGCGCGGTAGTCGGCGTCGATCCCCAGGTGGTCGAGCAGGGCGTCCGTCGCGTCGCCGGCGACCTGCAGGTAGCGGCTCTCGTGGGCGTGCCCGTTGTAGTCGATCCACCCCGCGGGGACGACGGCCGCGTGCAGCCGTAGGGGCTGCGGCAGCCCCTCGGCCTCGAGCAGCAGCCGCTCGTGCTCGGCGAGGACGGCGCCCGCGCCGACCCCCACGTCGCGCAGGCCGTGCAGGACGGCGACGAGGCAGTCGTCGCGCAGGCGCTCGAGCTCGGGCACGGAGCGCCCGGCCGCCTGCGCGTCGGACTGGGCGACGACCCGGTCGAGCAGCTCCTCCGTGAGCTCGGGGACGTCCGTGAGCCGCGTCCAGGGCAGCTGCAGGGCGGGGCCGAACTGGGCCAGGAAGTGGCGAATGCCCGCCTCGCCGCCCGCGATGCGGTAGGTCAGGAAGGTGCCCATGGCGGCCCAGCGCAGCCCGGCGCCGAAGCGGATGGCGTCGTCGACCTCCTCGGTCGTGGCCACCCCGTCGTGGACGAGCCACAGCGCCTCGCGCCACAGCGCCTCGAGCAGCCGGTCGGCGAGGAAGCCGTCGATCTCCGTGCGCACGAGCAGAGGTCGCATGCCGACGGAGCGGTAGACGGCCGAGGCTCGCTCGAGCGTGCCCGGGTCCGTGCGCTGTCCACCGCACACCTCGACCAGCGGCAGGAGGTAGACCGGGTTGAACGGGTGCCCCACGCAGAAGCGCTCGGGGTGGCGGAGGTCGGCGGCCAGGCGGGTGGGCAGCAGACCCGAGGTCGAGGAGGCGATGAGCGTCCCGGGCGCCGCCGCGCGGTCGGCCGCGGCGAGCAGCTCGCGCTTGAGCCCCTCGCGCTCGGGCGCGCTCTCCTGGACGAGATCGGCGCCGTCGACCGCCTCCTCCACGGTGGCCACGACGTCCACCCGGCCCTCCGGGGGCAGCGGGGCGGCCAGGAGGCGCCCGAGCGCCCGCCGGGCGTTGCCGACCATGGCCTCGACGACCTCCCCGGCCCGGGGATCGGGATCGAAGAGCCGGACGTGGGCGCCGTGCAGGGCGAAGCGCGCCGCCCACCCCCCGCCGATGACGCCTCCGCCGAGGAGCCCGACGGCGGCGGGACGCTGCCGCGCCTCAGCCACCGGCGCGCAGCGCGAGCCGCGCCCGCACCTCCGCCGGGCCGAGCACGGTGGCGCCCATCGCCTCGAGGATGGTGCGCGCGCGCTCGACGAGCTGCCCGTTCGTGGCCGGCACGCCCCGGGCCAGGTAGAGGTTGTCCTCGAGCCCCACGCGGACGTTGCCGCCGGCCAGGGCGGCGAGGGCGACGAAGGGCAGCTGCCGGCGGCCGATCGCGAACGCGGAGAAGACCGCCCCGGGCGGGAGCTGGCCGACCATGCCGAGCAGCGTGGCCGGGTCGGCGGGCGCGCCGTAGGGGATGCCGAGGCACAGCTGGATCAGCGGCGGATCGTCGACGACGCCGTCGGCGATGAGGTCCTTGACCATGACGAGGTGCCCGAGGTCGAACACCTCGAGCTCGGGGCGCACGCCGAGGGCCTGCACCCGCCGGGCCATGGCCCGCAGCATCCCCGGCGTGTTGACCATGACGTAGTCGCCTCCGGCCGCGAAGTTCATGCTCCCGCAGTCCAGGGTGCAGATCTCGGGCCGCAGCTCGTCGACGTGGACGAGGCGCTCGTGCGCCCCCACGAGGTCGGTGCCCGCCGGATCGGGAGGAAGCGGCACGTCCTCGCCGCCGAGCACGAGGTCGCCGCCCATCCCGGCGGTGAGGTTGAGCACGACGTCGACGTCGCCGGAGCGGACGCGCTCGACGACCTCGCGGTAGAGCGCGGGGTCGCGCGACCCGTGGCCGGTCTCGGGATTGCGCACGTGGACGTGGGCGACCGCGGCGCCGGCCCGGGCGGCCTCGACCGCCGCGTCGGCGATCTGCGCCGGGGTCACGGGCACCCGGTCGCTGCGGCCCGCGGTGTCCCCCGCCCCGGTCACAGCGCAGGTGATGAAGACGCCGTCGTCCACTACACGGCGGCCAGCAGCTTCGGCGCCACCTGCTTCTTGCGGCTCATCACGCCGGGCAGGTCGACCACGCTGTCCTCGGCGCGCACGCCGAAGGCGCGCTCCACCGTCGTCATGGTGCCGGCCACGAGGAGCTCCGTGCCCTTCGAGACGATGTCGGTGACCATGAGCGCGTAGAGTTCGTAGCCCTGCTCGACGCGCCGCTGCTCGAGCGCGGCCAGCAGCTCGTCCTTGCGCTCGAGCAGGCCGGCGCCGACCGTCTCGATCTGGGCGATGCACAGGCGCTGGCCCGAGCCGCCCACGTACTCCTTCGCGTCGCGGGCGACGACCTCCGACGGGCTGAGGTCGGACACGTCGGAGGTGGCCTCGAACATCTCCATCCCGAACGCCCGCGCGTCGAGCGCGAGCAGCTCCTCGAGGTAGCCGACGACCCGCCGGTCGCGGTCGGTCGTGGTGGGCGACGAGAGGATGACCGTGTCCGACAGCAGCGCGGCGAGCAGCATCATCGCGGTGGGCCGCTGGGGCTCGCGGCCCTCCTGGCGGAAGCGCTCGATCACGAGGGTCGCCGTCGAGCCCACGGGATCGAAGGTGGCGAGCACGGGCACCCGCGTCTCGATGGAGCCGATGTGGTGGTGGTCGAGGATCTCGACGATCTCCGCCGACTCGACGCCGGGGACGCTCTGGGCCGACTCCGCGTGGTCGACGAGCAGGACCTGGCGGGGCTCGGGGTTCACCAGGTGCGAGCGGGTGACGATGCCGATGGGCATGCCGCCCGGGTCGACCGCGAAGGCGGCGCGGAACTCGAGGACCCGGTCGCTCACGTCGGCGAGGAGGTCCTCCGGGCTCACCGCGGGCGGGTCGCCGCTCATGATCGCCCGGCAGGGGACCGCGAGGCCGATGAGGCGCCCCGTCACGTAGGAGTCGAGCGGGGAGACGACGACGCTCGCGCCCCGCTCGCGGGCGAGCGCGCAGACCTCGGGGTCGACGGGCGTGTCGTGGCTCGTGACGAGCACGTCGACGCCCACCTCGAGCGCGCGCCGCTGCACCTCCGGGCGATCGCCGACCACCGCGATGTCGCCGGGCCCGACGAGCTCGCCCATCGCGTCCACCTCCATGGCCACCACCCACAGGCGGCCCGCGATCTCGTGGTCCTCCCCCACGAGCACCTCGCCCCCGAGCACGTCGGCGATCGCCCGCAGCCGGACCGGGCGGTCGCCGAAGCTCGACGCGCCGCGGGACTCGCGGATGTACTGGCGGGCGAGGTCGCGCTCCGTGAGCACGCCGGCCAGCGCGCCCTGCTCGTCGACCACGGGCGCGAGGTCGACCTCCTGCTCGGCCATGCGCAGGCCGACGTGGCGCACGGGCTCCTCGGCCCGGGCGGTGACCACCAGGGAGTGCATGACGTCGCACACGCGCAGCCGGACGTGCTCGAGGAGGGCGGGCTCCGGGGCGCCGCTGCGCTCGAGCGCCCACGCGGTCTGCGCGTTGACCGGCCCGAGCTTCACCGGGACGTACTCGCGCTCGTGGTCGAGCCGCCCCTTGAGCTCCGCGTACCCGATGGCCGAGCCGATCGAGTCGAGGTCGGGGTTGCGGTGGCCGGTGACGAAGACCTCTTTCATCCGGCGCACCGTACCCGCGCAGGAGCCCGAGGGCGCGGTCGGGACCGGCGATCGATCGGACCTCGCGCGGTACGCTCGCCCCGTGCTCCCCGAGATCGACCTCGCCGGGATCTCGATCAAGACGTTCGGGGTGTTCTTCGCGCTGAACTTCGTCGCCTGGGGCGCGGTGGCCGCGCGGCGCCTGCGCGAACTCGGCCGCCCCTCGGACTGGGCCTACGAGATGGTCTTCGCGGCCATCATCGGCGGGCTCGTCGGCGCGAAGGGCTACTACCTGCTCGAGCACCCCGGGGACCTCGGTCTGGACCGGATCGTGAGCGGCTCGGGCCTCGTGTGGTACGGCGGCCTGGCCGGCGGGGTCGTCGCCATGCTCGTCTGGGCCCGCTGGCGCGGCTTCGTCTCGCCCCACCTGGCGGACATCGCCGCGGTCGGCCTGCCCCTGGGCTACGCCATCGGGAGGATCGGGTGCCAGGTGTCCGGCGACGGCGACTACGGCGTCGCCTCGGGCGCCCCGTGGGCCATGGCCTACCCCGACGGCGTCGTGCCCACGATGGAGGAGGTGCACCCCACGCCGATCTACGAGACGCTCGCGATGGGGCTGCTGGCCATCGCGCTCTGGCACCTGCGCGATCGGGTGCGCCCCGGCGTGCTCTTCGCGCTGTACCTCGTCGGCGCGGGGATCGAGCGCTTCCTGGTCGAGCTCGTGCGCCGCAACGAGGCGGTGCTCGCCGGGCTCACCGCGGCGCAGCTCTGGAGCCTCGGCCTGCTGCTCGTCGGCGTGGCCTGGCTCGCCGTCGCCGCCGGTCGCGGCGGGCTCGCCGCGCCGCGCGGCCGCCGCATGGCGAC
>JALYMR010000165.1 GCA_030773615.1 Actinomycetota bacterium | reverse complement strand
ACGCCGTGAGGTGATGTCGCGCGGCGAACTCCCAGCGGCCGAGGTGCACCTCGAGGCGGAAGTCCGGGAGCGGGTGCGGGGTCACCGGCGCATCGCGGGGGCACTGTACGGGCGGACCCACCGTCGCCCTCCTGTCGGGTAGGGAGGGAGCCGTGACCCGCCGACCCATCCGCTCGTGGCTGACCGACATGGACGGGGTGCTCGTGCGCGAGGACGTCGCCATCCCGGGCGCCGACCGCTTCCTCGCCCGTCTGCGGGAGGAGGACCTGCCGTTCCTCGTGCTGACGAACACCTCGACGTACACCCCGCGCGACCTCGCCGCGCGGCTGCGGGCGGCGGGGCTCGACGTCCCCGAGCGGGCGATTTGGACCTCGGCGCTGGCGACCGCCGCCTTCCTGGCCGACCAGCGGCCGGCCGGCACCGCCTTCGTCATGGGCGAGGCGGGCCTGACCACCGCCCTGCACGACGCGGGCTACACCCTGACGGAGCGCGAGCCCGACTACGTCGTGCTCGGCGAGACGCGGAACTACTCCTTCGAGCGCATCGCCCGCGCGATCCGGCTCGTGGCGGCGGGGGCGCGGTTCATCGCCACGAACCCGGACGCGACGGGCCCTCGCCCGACGGCCGCTGCCGGCCACGGGCTCGGTGGCGGCCCTGATCAGCCGAGCGACCGGCGTCGAGCCTTACTTCGTCGGCAAGCCGAATCCGCTCATGATGCGCTCGGCGCTCAACGCCCTCGACGCCCACTCGGAGAGCGCGGCCATGGTGGGCGACAGGATGGACACCGACGTCGTGTCGGGCATGAAGGCCGGCATGCGCACGGTGCTCGTCCTCACGGGCTCGACGACGCGCGCCGAGGCCGAGGCTACCCCTTCCGCCCGTCGTGATCGTCGACTCGATCGCCGACCTCGTCGACGGGGTCGGCGCCGACTGGACCTGGGGCCCGGGTCCCTAACGCTCGCCCGGCGTCTTGCGCGGGTACAGCGTGACCGGCTGCGAGAGGTTGAGGGCGGTGCGCACGATGCGGCTCTGCTCCTCGGCGTGGGCTACGGGGTAGCCCTCGCCCGGCGAGGCCCGCTCGGGGCGCCCGATGTACCCGAAGCGCAGGTGGGCGGGGAGGATCTGCATGAGGCGCGGGGACATGTGCGCGCGGGCGCCCATGTTGCGCGGCTCCTCCTGGACCCAGACCACCTCGCGCAGGTTCGGATAGCGCCCGACGAGCTCGAGCAGCTCGCGCTCGGGGAAGGGGTAGAGCAGCTCGACGCGCCCGATCGCGATCTCCTCGAGCCCCGCCCGGTCGGGGTGCCCGACGAGGTCGAAGTAGATCTTGCCGGTGCACAGGACGAGCCGGCGCACCTGCTCGTCGGACACGCGCGGCTCGGCCAGGACGGGGTGGAAGCGCGACTCGGAGAGGTGCTCGAGGCGGTTCGTGGCCTGGGGCAGGCGCAGGAGCGACTTCGGGGTCATGACGATGAGCGGGCGCTGCTTGGCGATCCGCGCCTGGCGGCGCAGGAGGTGGAAGTACTGCGCCGGGGTCGTCAGGTTCGCCACCCGGATGTTGCCCTCGGCGGCGAGCTGGAGGAAGCGCTCGAGCCGCCCGGAGGAGTGCTCGGGGCCCGAGCCCTCGTGACCGTGGGGCAGCAGGAGCACGAGGCGCGAGGTCTGCCCCCACTTGGCCAGGCCGGAGACGATGAACTGGTCGATGATGACCTGCGCGCCGTTGGCGAAGTCGCCGAACTGCGCCTCCCAGAGCACGAGGGTCTCGGGGGCCTCGGCGCTGTAGCCGTACTCGAAGCTCAGGCACGCCATCTCGCTGAGCGGCGAGTTGTGCAGCTCGAAGGGCGCGAGGGCGCCGGGCAGGTTCTGGATCGGGCACACGCTCTGGCCCGTCTTCGGGTCGTGCAGGACGAGGTGGCGGTGGGAGAAGGTGCCGCGCTCCGTGTCCTGGCCCGTGAGGCGGATCGCGGTGCCCTCCGTGAGCAGCGAGGCGTAGGCCAGCGCCTCGGCATGGGGCCAGTCGATGCCGCCGTCGGCGCCCAGCGCCGCGCGCCGGCGCTCAAGCTGCCTGAGGAGCTTCGGGTGGATCGTGAACCCCTCGGGGACCGCGAGGAGCTCCTCGTTGAGCACGGCCAGGCGCTCGGCGCTCACCGCCGTCCTCACGTCGGGGCTCGCCCTGCGATCGAGCCGGTACTCCCCCGTGGGCGGGTCGGCCGCGGGGCCGTCGCCCACGACCTCGAGGCGGGCCTTGAGCGCGCCGTGCAGGGCGGAGAGCTCGTCCCACACCTCGCCGATGCGCCGCTCGACCTCCTCGCGCGTCACGACCCCCTGCTCCACGAGCCGGTCGGCCCACAGCTCGCTCACGCGCTTCTTGTCCTTCATCGCCGCGTACATCTCCGGCTGCGTGTACGCGGGCTCGTCGGCCTCGTTGTGGCCGAAGCGGCGGTACCCGATGAGGTCGATGACGACGTCGTGGCCGAACTCGCGGCGGAAGGCGAAGGCCAGGCGCGTGGCGGCGATGCAGCCCGCCACGTCGTCGGCGTTCACGTGGATGATGGGGCAGTCGTAGCCCTTGGCCAGGTCGGAGGCCCAGTGCGTCGAGCGGGCGTCCTCGGGGTCGGTGGTGAAGCCGACCTGGTTGTTCTGGATGAGGTGGACCGTCCCGCCCACGCTGTAGCCGTCGAGCGCCTGGAGGTTCAAGGTCTCCGACACGACGCCCTGGGCGGGGAAGGCGGCGTCGCCGTGCAGGGCGATGGGGACCGCGGAGGCCAGGTCGCGGTGCGCGTGCGGGCCCGTGTGGTTCGTCTGGGCGGCCCGGGTGGCGCCCATGACCACCGGGGTGACGAACTCGAGGTGCGAGGGGTTCGACTCGAGGTTGACGAGGATGGGCTCGCCGTTGGCCAGCTCGTAGGTGCCCTGCGCGCCGTGGTGGTACTTCACGTCGCCGGTGCCGCCCTGCGGGATCGTGGTGATGGCCTCGAGGGTCGAGGCGCCCTCGAACTCCGCGAAGATCGTGTCGTAGGGCCGGCCGAGGTTGTGCGCGAGGACGTTCAGGCGCCCGCGGTGGGCCATGCCCACCACGACCTCGCGGGCCCCGTGCGCGCCCGAGAGCTGGATGAGCTCGTCGAGCATGGGCACCGTCATGTCCAGGCCCTCGATCGAGAACTGCTTCTGGCCCAGGTAGGCCTTGTGCATGAAGCGCTCGAAGGCGTCGACCCGGATGAGGCGGTCGAGCAGCGCGCGCTGCTCCTCCGTCGTCGGCGGCTTGCGGAACTCGCCCGACTCGATCTTCTCGCGCAGCCACACCCGCTGGGGGTGCGGCGCGATGTGCTCGAGCTCGTAGGCCATCGTGCCGCAGTACGTCTCGCGCAGGTGGGGCAGCGCGTCGGCCAGCGTGGCCCCGGGCACGTGGATGCGCAGGATCTTGGCCGGGATGCGGGCCATGAGCTCGGGGGTCAGGCCGAGGGGCTCGGGGTCGAGGGCGGGGTCGCCCACGGGCTCCCGGCCCAGGGGGTCGAGCCGAGCCGCCTTGTGCCCGTGGTTGCGGTAGGCCCGCACGAGCGAGGTCGCCGCCTGCACGGCCTGTAGGAGCGCCTCCTCCGTGGGCGCCGAGGCGCCGGGCCCGCCATCGGCTTCGCGGGCCACGGCCGCGGCGGCGGCCGGCGCCGGCGGCGCGGGCGGCGGGCCGAGGGGGACGCCGAGGTCGGCGAAGATCGCCTCGTAGAAGCCGGCCTCGCCCTGCAGGTACGCCTCGACGGCGGCGAGGAACCGCCCCGACTCCGCGCCCTGGATGACCCGGTGGTCGTAGGTCGAGGTGATCGTCATGACCTTCTCCGCCCCGATCATGGCCCCGATGGCGCCGAGCCCGACGGGGTAGTCGATCGACCCCGTGGCGACGATCGTGCCCTGACCGGGCATGAGCCGGGGCACGGAGGCGACGGTGCCCAGCCCGCCGGGGTTCGTCAGGGAGAGGTTCGCGCCCGCGAGGTCGTCGGCGGCGAGAGCGCCGGCGCGCGCGCGGGCCACGAGGTCCTCGAAGGCGGCGAGGAAGCGGCCGAAGGGCAGGCGTCCGGCGTCGCGGACGACGGGGACCACGAGCGTCCGCGAGCCGTCCGGCCGCTCCACGTCGACCGCGATCCCGAGGTGGACCGCGCCGTCGTCGACGCGGTGCGGGCGCCCGTCCACCTCGGCGAAGTGGTGGGCCATGACGGGGAGGTCCTCCGTGGCCGCCCGGGCGACCGCGAAGGCGACGAGGTGGGTGAAGGAGATCCGGTGCCCCGCGGCCTTGAGCTCCCTGCGGCGGGTGTCCAGCATCGTGACCGTGAGCGTGCGGAACGACGTCGCGGTGGGGATCGTCCGGCTGGCGTCCATGTGACGCGCGAGCGCGGCGGCGACGCCGCGCAGGGGCGCGGCGCCCGCGGGGGCGCCCCCGTCGCCGTCGCCGTCGCCGTC
>JALYMR010000164.1 GCA_030773615.1 Actinomycetota bacterium | reverse complement strand
GAGCACCTCTCAGCCTCCAAGGAGGCCCGGATGGCTACCTCACCCGAACAACGTGGTCAGGAACTACACCTAGGCCGCCCGCTGCTCGACGCGCTGCTCGAGCGCGGCCTTCAGCCCCGCCGCGTAGCGCTGGCCCACCTCGCGCATCGTGCTCCGCATGAGCGGCTCGAGCAGGCGCAGGGGCCCGGCGGCCCGCAGCTCGGCGTGGATGGCGACTTCGCTGCCGGCCCCGCGGTGCCGCGCCGCGTAGTGGCCCGAGAAGGCGAAGGGGCGGGTCTCCGTCGAGCGCCAAGTCACGCGCTCGCCTGGGTCGACGCCCAGGACCGCGAGGCCGCCGCGGATCTCCCGGCGCCCGGGCTTCATCCGCTGCGCGTACACCGCGCCGGGCTCGTCGGCCCGCCCGCGCGCGTCGCGGCGCGGGAGGCCGTACAGGCGCCCGACCACGGGCAGGTTCTCCCGACCGGTCAGCGCCTCGTCGACCGCCGCGTACTGCCCGGTGAGCGCCATCTGCGCGCGGACCGCGGCGGCCTGGCGCAGGACGTCGAAGCCGAGCACGCGGGCCGTGCCCGCGTCGGGGCGCAGCAGGGTGGCCAGCACGCGCACGCTCGTCGTCTTGCCCGATTCGGTCGGGCCGAGGACGCCGCGCAGCTCCCCCTCGGGGATCGCGAGGTCCAGCCCGTCGAGCGCTCGGGTGGACCCGAACGCCTTGACGAGGCCCTGGGCGTCGACGGCGAGGGGCATCGAGTCGCACGGTAGGACGCGCCGCCCCCGCCGATCCGCCTGGGCGGGTCGGAACGGCTACCCCCCGGCGGGCGCGTCCTCGCCGAAGCGGTACTCCACGTCGTCGAAGGAGTCCGCGGCGAGGACGTAGGCCAGGCGAAGCTCCCCCGGCCCCGGGTTCTCGCAGCCGTGCAGGGCGTGGCCCGGGATGAACACGGCGCTGCCGGCGCGCACCGGGTGCGCCCTGCCGGCGAGGCGGACGACGCCCTCGCCCTCGAGGACGAGGTACACCTCCTCCTGCGCGTGGCGGTGCTCGTGCAGCGCCTCGCCCGGCGGAAGCCGGGCGACGCCCAGGGTGAGCCCCGCGGTCGGGGTCACGCCCGCGCTGATGAGCGTCCGCCAGAGCACCCCGCCGCGCTGGGGGACGTCCTCCTCCGGCCAGCCCTCCCACTCGCGCTCGGCCTCCGCGACGATCACGGGCTCGACCGCCCCGGCCCGTCCCTCCCCTCGGTCCGCCACGCCTAGTCCACCCCGGTCAGCCGGGCGTTGGGCCGGTGGTGGCGCCCCGCCTTGGCCAGCGGCCGGCCGCCCACGCGCACGATGTCGGCGGTGAAGTCGTTGTCGCCCCGGATGAGCGAGGAGCCCACGCCGTACGCGTCGGCGGGGATGCCGGCGGCCTCGAAGGCGCGGATGCGCTCGGCGTTGAACCCCCCGGAGGCGACGATCCGCACCCGGGAGTGCCCCGCGGCGTCGAGCGCGCCGCGGACCTTCTCCACGAGGCGGGCATTGACCCCCGTCGGCTTGAAGTCGCCCAGCTCGTGCCACAGCGCGCGGTCGACGAGGTTGTCGCTCGTGTCGAGGCGCACCCCCCACAGACGGCCGTCGAGGGCGTCGGCCACCTCGAGCGAGGTGCGCACGGAGTCGTTGTCGAAGTCCACGAGCACGGTGACGTTCATCTCCCTCGCGTAGCGGTCGGCGAACTTCCGCGCCGCGAGCACCGTGTCGCCCCCGTAGGCGGCGATGAGGGAGTGGGGCACCGTGCCGATCCCCCGCCCGCCCCACCACGACGCCTGGGCGTCGGTGGAGACGCCGATCGCCCCCGCGACGTGCGCCGACCACCCGTCGCCGGTCTGGACGAGCCAGTGGTCGTGGCGGGCCGGGAAGTAGAAGATCTGCTTGCCCGCCGCCGCCTCCACCACCTCGTGGACGTTTCGCATGACGAGGGTGCGCCGGGCGAGGCAGCCGAGGTACACCGTCTCGAGATGGGCGAACAGCGAGTAGTCGCCCTCCACGGTGAGCACGGTCTCCCAGGGCGCGACCTCGTCGCCCTCGTGCAGGGCGTGGACCTCGAGGTCGTCCCAGCCCTCGACCCACTCGCCCCCGGCGCTCCTGCGGCCCGCGCCGACGCGCAGGATGGCGATCGCCTCGTCGATGCCCCCGAGCACCGCGTGCTTCTTCTGGAAGACCTGCATGAGCACCCGCGGGTGGTGCTCGTCCTCCTCGAGCAGCTGCTTCGTGAAGACGAAGTAGGCGTCGGAGTAGTAGCCCTCGCGGATGCGCTCGGCCGGCAGGCGGAACACGTCCGGCGACAGCCGCTCGCGCTGGACGATGCTGCTCAGGGGGCCTCCACGCGCAGGATCTCGTCGAGGGCGGCCTGTCCGACCCCGAGCTGCTCCGCGTCGGGCTCGCGCGTGCCGAGCAGCCGCTGGAGCTCGTGGCCCGGGCGGCGCAGCGCGCGGGCCGCCGCGGTCTCCGCGTGCTGCTCGGTCCAGGCGAACACCTCGACGGCGACCCCGATGGAGGCCAGCGCGACGGCGCCCTGGGCCGCCGGCGTCGTCCTGCCCACCGCCCGGCGCAGGAGCGCGGTGCCGGCCACGTTGGCGGCGAGCATGGGCGCCATGAGGTGCGACCCGCAGCGGTCGTGCTCCTTCGTGGCCTCGCTCGCGTCGCCGTCGGCCTCGTAGCCCCCGATCGCCTTGTGCTCCACGCCGTGCCAGGTCGCGAGGTCGCCGCCCCGCAGCGCGACGAGGCTCGGCACGAGCGACAGCGCGGCGACGGCGAGCTCGCCGGGCAGCGCGCCGGCGGCCCGCTTGCGCAGGACCGACGCGACGAGGCTCACGCCGACGGCCGTCACGGCCACGCGCCCATCCTCGAAGGGCAGCCGGGCCTCCGGGAGCGCGCGCTTGACGAGCGGGATGACCGCCATCGCCTCGGCGATGCGCAGGACGCCGCGCAGGCCGGCGACCCGCTCGGCGCGGCCGCCCAGCCGGGGCTTCGGTCCCGAGGCGACGGCCACCGAACCGTCCTCCCGGCGCACCGCCGCCGCCCAGCGCGTGGGGCCGTGGACGAGCAGCCCGTTGCCGAGCGCCATGCCTCCGAGCCGCAGCTTGTCCGTCATCCGAGCAGCGCTCGCGCCGTGTCGCGGAAGAAGGCGGCCGCGAAGCCGAGGTCGCGCACGTCGATGCGCTCGTCGGCCGCGTGGACGAGCGGCGCGCTGTCGTAGAGGGTCATGTGGCGCATGGGGAAGAAGCCGTAGGCGACGACCTCGGGGAAGGTCTCGCGGAACGCGCGCGAGTCAGTGAAGCCGGGCAGGATGGTCGGCACGACGCGCGCGCCGGGGTCGTGCTCGCCGATCCAGCCCGCGATGACGTCCATGAGCGGGCTCGCCACGGGCGAGGCGTTGCCCACGACCTCCTCGAGGAAGTCCAGGCGGTAGCCCTCGCCCCCGAGCACCTCGTGGATGCGCCGCAGCGCCTCCTCGCGCCCCAGGCCGGGGGGCACCCGGCAGTCCACCTCGAGCTCCGCGCTGGAGGGGATCACGTTGATCTTGTCCGAGGCGCGGATCCGGGTCGGGGCGAGCGTGACCCCGAGCATGGGCTCGACGAGGAAGGCGAGCGAGCGGTCCCGGGCGCGCAGCGCGTCGAGCGCGGACTCCGCCCCGCCCGCCTCGCCGTTGACCGCGAGGCCCAGGCCCTCGAGCATCGCCCGCGGGCCCTCCGTGAGGTCGAACGCGGGCTGGCGCTCGCGCATGGCCTGAAGCAGCGGCGCCATCTTGAGCAGGGCGTTGTCGCCGATCTTTGGGATCGAGGCGTGCCCGGCCACGCCGTCCGTGCGCAGGGTGAAGCGGAAGACGCCCTTCTCGGCGACGCAGACGCCATACACCCGGTCCTCGCCGAAGGGGATGACGGCGCCCGCGCCCTCGTTGAGCAGGAAGTCGCAGCGGATGAGGTCGGGGCGCTCCGCGCACAGCCAGTCCACGCCGTCCTCGCCGCCCGTCTCCTCGTCGACGGTGACGACGACGAGCAGGTCCCCGCGCGCCGGGCGCCACCCCTCGCGGGCCAGGGAGAGCGCGGCGCCGACCTCCGCGGCCGTCTGCGACTTCATGTCGAGCGCCCCGCGGCCCCACACGCAGCCCTCGGCCAGGTCGCCCGACCAGGGGTCGTGGCGCCACTCCTCGGGGTTGGCCAGCACGGTGTCCACGTGGGAGAGCAGGCACAGGGTGGGGCCGTCCGCCCGGCCGCGCAGGCGGGCGACGAGGTTCGGGCGCTCCTCGTCGCGGCCCACGAGCTCGACCTCGAAGCCCGCGTCGCGCAGGGGCGCGGCGAGGCCCTCCTGGGCACGGCGCTCCTGGCCCGGCGGGTTGACCGTGTTCGCGCGGACGAGCTGCTGAAGGAGCTCGGTCGCCTCCTGCTGCAGGCCGGACATAGACCCGCAGACTACCTTTCGCCCCCATGCCCCCGCCCGCGCTGCAGGTCACGAGCCTCGTGAAGCGCTACGGCACGACGCTCGCGCTCCAGGGGGTCGACCTCGAGGTCGGCGAGGGCGAGCTCGTCGGGCTGCTCGGTCCGAACGGCGCGGGCAAGTCGACCCTGACGAAGGCGGCGTGCGGGCTCGTCCGCCCCACGGAGGGGCGGGTCCAGGCGGGCGGGCACCGCGCGGGCAGCGTCGCCGCCCGCGCCCGCACGGGCTACCTCGCCGAGCTGTTCCGCTTCCCGGGCTGGGCGAGCGCCGACGAGGTCCTCGCGCTCCACCAGCGCCTGGCCCGCGCCCCCGGCGGGGAGGCCGAGCGCACCGAGCTGCTCGGGCTCGTGGGCCTGGCCGACGCCGCGGGGCGCAAGGTCGAGGCGATGTCGAAGGGCATGCAGCAGCGCCTGGGGATCGCGCAGGCGCTCGTGGGCGGTCCCCGGCTCGTCCTCCTCGACGAGCCCACGAGCGCGCTCGACCCCGCGGGCCGGCGCCTCGTGCGCGACCTGCTCGAGGAGCTGCGCCGTCGGGGCACCGCCGTGCTGCTCAACTCCCACCTGCTCAGCGAGGTCGAGCTCGTATGCGACCGCGTGGTCATCATCGCCGCCGGGCGCACCGTGGCCCAGGGCACGCCCGACGAGCTCGCCCGCCCGGGCGGCGTCGAGGTCGACACGGGCACCGGGATGCGCCGCTACCCCCGAGCGGAGCGGGAGGACGCCCCCGCCATCGTCGCCCGCCTCGTCGCCGAGGGCGAGCGCGTCTACGGCGTGCGCGTGGTCACGGGGACGCTCGAGGACGCCTACCTGGCGGCGACCGACGGGCGGACGGCGTGAGCGAGGTCGCCGCGTGATCGCCGACCTGCGCACGATCGCCGCCTACGCGCTGCGCGAGGCGCTGCGCCGGCGCGTCCTCGTCGTCGTCCTCGTGCTGACCGCCGCGTTCCTCGTGCTCTTCTGGCTCGGCGCCCGGGAGGCCTTCGAGGCCGCGGCGCAGTTCGACGCCGGCGAGGCGCCGCTGCGGCCTCGGGTCGTCGCGGGCGCCTTCCTCGTCGGCCTGGCCATGTTCGTGACGCTGTTCCTGGGCGTCGTGCTCGCCGTGTTCCTCACCCTCGGCGCCGTGCGGGGGGACGCCGAGCGCGGCCTCCTGCAGCCCCTCGTCGTCCGACCCGTCGGGCGCACCGCGTTCCTGCTCGGCCGCTTCCTCGGGGCCGCCGCGGTGTGCGTGGCCTACGTGCTCGCCGTGTACGCCGCCGCCGTCGTCATCACGGGCGCCGTCGGCGGGTTCTGGCCCGCGCGACCCGTCGCGGTCGGCCTCGGCGTGGCCGGGGCCGTCGTGGTCGTCGTCGCCCTCTCCCTGCTCGGCTCCACCGTGCTCTCGGGCACGGCGAACGGCATCGCTGTGTTCATGGTCTTCGGCGCGGGGCTCACCGCCGGCCTGCTCGGGCAGATCGGCAGCGCGCTCGAGTCGGACACGCTCGAGCGCATCGCCACCATCGCCTCCTGGGCCTTGCCCTTCGAGGCCCTCTACCAGGACGGCCTGGCCGCCCTGACCCAGGGCATCGGCGGCGTCGACCAGGTCGTCGTCTCCCTCGGCCCGTTCGGCGGCGCCCAGGACGCGAGTGCGCTGCTGTGGCCCTACGCGCTGCTCTACGTCGTCGTCGTCGGCCTGCTGGCCAACCGGGCCTTCCACCGCGCCGACCTCTGAGGAGCCCTTCGCTTGGGGGGTGGCGCTGACCGAGGTGCTGCGCGAGCGGGCCCGGATGGGCCTGGCGGCTGGCCGGCCGCGGGGGGCGCTCGTCGGCGGCCTCGCGTTCGTCCTCCCCGGGCTCGTCGCGATCCTCGCCCTCGCCGCGCCCTTCCTCAGCTCGCCGCCCGAGCCGGTGCGCACCGCGGGCG
>JALYMR010000163.1 GCA_030773615.1 Actinomycetota bacterium | reverse complement strand
CCCGTGGCGAAGGACACGGAGAAGCTCATCCGGCAGCTCTCGCTGATCTCCTACCTCATGGCGGAGCGCCGGCCGGTGACCGCCCTCGAGATCCGCCGCGACGTCGAGGGCTACAGCGGCATGAACGAGGACGCCTTCGCCCGGCGCTTCTACGCCGATCGCTCCGAGCTCGACACGCTCGGCATCCACCTCACCGTCGACAAGCCGGTCGACGGCGTCGCCGAGCAGGAGAACTACTCCCTGCGCCAGGAGGACTTCCACCTCCCCGCGATCGCCTTCTCGGACGAGGAGCTCGCCGCGCTGCACACGGCGCTCTCCCTGCTCGACGGGGAGTTCGCCTACGCCGAGCCGCTGCGCCTCGCCCTCCAGCAGCTCTCGTGGGGACGCCCGAGCCCGCTTGCCGCCCCCGACCAGCGCACCGTGGCGCTGGGCATCACCGCCTCCGCCGGCGGCCACGAGCTGTCCCAGCGCCTGACGAAGATCGAGACGGCGATCTTCCGGCAGAAGACGATCGTCTTCGACTACTACACGATGGAGCGCGACGAGGTGGGCGCTCGCCGCGTCGACCCCTACCACCTCCTGTTCCGGGGCGGGCAGTTCTACCTCCTCGGCCGTGCCCACGAGCGCGACGCCCTGCGCGTGTTCCGCCTCTCGCGGATCCGGGGCAAGGTCGCCTACGCGACGAAGGCCGAGCACGACTTCCGCCGCCCCGCGGACTTCGACCCGCGGTCCTACGCGAACCGCGCCGAGTGGCAGTTCGGCGAGCTCGACGCGCGGGCCGAGCTCTGGGTCTCCGAGCGGGTGGCCTGGCTCGTCGAGCGCCACTTCGGGCGCTTCGGGCACGTCCGCCCCCACACGGGGGAGGCCGACGACGTAGGCCCCGTGTCGGGCGGGGGGGCCGACGACGTCGGCCCCGTGTCGCCCGACGGGTCCGGCGCGATCGTGTTCTGCACCCCGTACGCCAACCGGCGGCTGCTCGCCGCCTGGGTCCTGCGCCTCGGCGAGCACGTGCGCGTGCTCGGGCCCCCCGAGCTCGAGCGCGAGGTCGCCGAGCGCGTCGAGCTGCTCGAGGCCCGCCACCGCGACGGCGGCCCCGAGCTCGCCCCGGCCGCGCCCGCCGCCCCGGACGCCGGCGAGGACGGGCCCGCCCCGCGCTCGCGCGCGTCGGAGAGCGTCATCCGGCCCGAGCGCTTCGCCCGCCTGGTCACCCTGGCCACCATCCTCATCGAGGCGGGGCGGGCGGGCGAGCGCCTCGACGTGGAGGAGATCCGCGAGCGCCTCCAGGTCTCCGACGCCGAGCTGCGCGAGGACATCAACGTGCTCAACGTGGTGAGCTTCGGCGGCGGGACCTACGTGCTGTACGCCGAGGTCACCGACGACGGCGAGATCGAGGTCGACCCGGAGCCCTACGCGGACAACTTCGCCCGCCCCGCCCGGCTCCTGCCCGTGGAGGCCAAGGCCCTCGTGGCCGCGATCGACCTCATCGGCGAGCACCTCCCCACGGGGTCGCTGACCTCCGCGCGCGCGAAGATCGTCGCCGCGCTCGGCGCCGACCCCACCGAGCAGCTGCAGATCGCCTCCGCCGGCGGCGACGACTCGGCGATCGCGCGGGTGGTCAGCGAGGCCATCGCCGCCCGGCGCCTGCTGCGCCTGGACTACTACAAGCCCAACGAGGACGAGTTCGTCGAGCGGCGGGTGGAGCCCTACGCGCTCGTGAACGGCCGCGAGGGCTGGTACGTGGCCGCCTTCGACCCCGAGCGCGACGACGTGCGGCACTTCCGCCTGGACCGCGTGCGCGGCGCGGAGCTCTGCGACGAGCGCTTCGAGCCCCGCCCGGAGGTCGACCCCGCCGCCGACGTCGAGGGCTGGCCGCGCACGGGCGAGGTGCCCGCCTCGCGCGTGGCCCGGGTGTGGGTGTCGCCCGAGCGCGCCCGCTGGGCCCGCGAGGAGCGTCGGGTCGCGCAGGAGCTCGCCGACGGCGCGGTGGTCGTCGAGCTGAGCTTCGCGGGGACGGACTACCTCGTGCGCGAGGTGCTCAGCGAGGCGGGTGACGCCGCCGTGCTCGAGCCCGCCGACGCGCGCGAGGCGGTGCTCGCCGCCGTCGAGCGCCTGCGCGCGACCGCCGCGCGCTAGGGCTGTCACTAGCCTCCCGCGCCAGTGAAGGGCCTGATCCTCTCGGGGGGCAAGGGCACGCGCCTGCGCCCCATCACCCACACGAGCGCGAAGCAGCTCGTGCCCGTGGCCAACAAGCCCGTGCTCTTCTACGGGATCGAGGCGATGGCCGGGGCGGGGATCGACGAGGTCGGCATCATCATCGCGCCGGAGACCGGCGGCGAGATCCGCGCGGCGGCGGGCGACGGCAGCCAGTTCGGCCTGCGCCTCACCTACATCGAGCAGGAAGCCCCGCTCGGGCTGGCCCACGCGGTGCTCACCGCGCAGCCCTTCCTGGGCGACGAGCCGTTCGTCATGTACCTGGGGGACAACCTCCTGCAGGGCGGGATCACCGAGCTCGTCGACGAGTTCCGGGCGAAGGGCCCCGACGCGCTCATCCTCCTCACCCCCGTGCCCGACCCCCAGAACTACGGGGTCGCCGAGCTCGACGGGGACCGGGTCGTGCGCCTCGTGGAGAAGCCGCGCGAGCCGGCGACGGACCTCGCCCTCGTCGGCGTGTACATGTTCACCGCCGCCGTGCACGAGGCCGCGCACGCGATCACCCCGAGCGCACGCGGCGAGCTCGAGATCACGGACGCGATCCAGCACCTCGTCGACGGCGGCAGGCGGGTGGAGCCCCACGTCGTGCGGGGGTGGTGGAAGGACACGGGCCGCCTCGAGGACATGCTCGAGGCCAACCGGCTCGTCCTCGACCGCCTCGAGGCGCGGGTGGAGGGAGAGCTCGTCGCCTCGCAGTGCGACGGGCGCGTCGTGGTGGCCCACGGCGCGCGGCTCGAGCGCTCGACGGTGCGCGGGCCCGCGATCATCGGCTCGGGCACCCGGCTCGTCGACGCCTACGTCGGCCCCTACACCGCGATCGGAGAGGGCTGCACGATCGAGGGCGCCGAGGTCGAGCACTCCATCCTGCTCGCCGGCGCCTCCGTGCGCGGGCTGCAAGGGCGCATGGAGTCGTCGCTGCTCGGGCGCAACGTGACCATCTCGCGCGGCGTCCGCCAGCCGCGCGCGTACCGCTTCATGGTCGGCGACAACTCGGAGATCGGGATCCTGTGAAGCTGCTCGTCACCGGCGCCGGGGGGATGCTCGGCCGCGCGGTCGCCGCCTCCGCCGGCGCCCGCGACCACGACGTGACTGCGCTCTCCCGCGCCGACCTGGACGTCACGGACGCCGCCACGGTGCGCGCCGCGATCGCCGCCGCCGCCCCCGACGTCGTCGTGCACTGCGCGGCGTGGACCGACGTCGACGGCGCCGAGGAGCACGAGCAGGAGGCGCTCGCGGTCAACGGCGAGGGCGCCGGCAGCGTCGCCGCCGCCGCGGGCGAGGTGGGTGCCTTCGTCGTCCACGTGTCGACGGACTACGTGTTCGACGGCACGAAGCGCGAGCCCTGGGTCGAGTCGGACGCCGTCGCCCCGCTCGGCGCCTACGGGCGCACGAAGCTCGCGGGCGAGCGGGCGGTCGCCGCCGCCACCCCCGACCACGCCATCGTGCGCACGGCCTGGCTGTTTGGCGCAGGGGGCCGGAACTTCGTGGACACGATGCTCGCGCTCGGCGCCCAGCGCGACGAGGTCAGCGTCGTCACCGACCAGGTGGGCTGCCCGACCTGGACCGGCCACCTCGCGGACGGGCTCGTCGCGCTGGCCGAGCGCCGCAGCCCGGGGATCCACCATCTCGCCGGCGCGGGCTGGTGCTCATGGCACGGCCTCGCCGTGGAGGTCTTCGCCCGCGCGGGGGTGGACGTCCACGTCGTGCCCACGACGAGCGACGCCTTCCGCCGCCCCGCGCCGCGCCCCGCGTGGTCCGTGCTCGGCAGCGAGCGTCCCCGGGCGCTGACCCTGCCCCCCTGGCGGGAGGGCCTCGCGCGGTACCTCGCCTCCCGGGTGGCCGCGTGAGGCTGCTCGTCTGCGGCGGTGCCGGCTTCATCGGCTCGAACTTCGTGCGCCAGCGCGTGCACGAGCACGGGGACGAGGTCGTCGTGCTCGACAAGCTCACCTACGCCGGGCGCCGGGAGAACCTCGAGGGGCTCGAGGTGAGGTTCGTCCACGCGGGGATCGAGGACGCCGAGGCGGTGGGCGCGGCGGTCGAGGGCGCCGAGGCGGTGGTGAACTTCGCCGCGGAGACCCACGTGGACCGCTCGATCGCCGAGCCCGACGCGTTCGTGACCACCCACGCGCTGGGCACCTGGGTCCTGCTCGAGGCCGCCCGCGCGCACGGGGTGCGCTACGTCCAGATCTCCACGGACGAGGTGTACGGCTCGATCGAGGACGGGTCGTTCACCGAGGCCTCGCCGCTCGAGCCCTCGTCTCCGTACAGCGCGACGAAGGCGGGGGCCGACCTGCTCGTCTCCTCCTACTTCCACACCTACGGGCTGCCCACCCTGATCTGCCGCGGGTCGAACAACTACGGGCCCTTCCAGTACCCGGAGAAGCTCATCCCGCTCATGGTCCTCAACGCGCTGCACGGCGACCCGCTGCCGGTCTACGGCGACGGCCTGAACGTGCGCAACTGGCTCTTCGTGGAGGACTTCGCGCGCGGGATCGGGCACGTGCTCGAGCACGGGGCGCCGGGCGAGGTCTACAACGTGGGCGGGCCCGACGAGCTCACGAACCTCGAGGTCGTCCGCGCGATCCTCGACCTCACGGGCCGCGACGAGTCGCTCATCGAGCACGTGACGGACCGGCCGGGCCACGACCGCCGCTACTCCCTGGGCTCGGAGAAGGTGCGCGCGCTGGGCTGGGAGGCCCAGGTGCGCTTCGCGCAGGGCATCGAGCGCACCGTCGCCTGGTACCGCGAGCGCCGCGACTGGTGGGAGCCCATCCGCTCGGGCGCCTACCGGACCTACTACGAGCGCCAGTACGGGCGCGCGCTCGGCGGCTCGGCGGTGGGCGCCACGGGCGACGACGCGTAGGGCAGACTCCGGGGGCATGGGTGCGCCGGTGCTCGCCGTCCGCGAGGCCGCGGAGGTCTCGTACCGCCGCCTCGACGAGCAGGGGTCGGCGCCGGAGTGGGTCCTGAGCCTCGTGCGCCGGGGCGACGTAACCACCCGCGGCGAGGGCGGCTGGCTGCGGGCCCGGGAGGGGCAGGTCATGCTCCACCCGCCCGGGCAGCCGTTCGTCGAGCGCGCCCACGGGCCGGGCAACCACCTTGTACCTCAAGCTCTGGCTGGCCCAGCCCCTGCTCCCGCGGGCGTCGGCCGTCGTCGCCCTTCCGCACGCGGCGGCGTGGACGGAGAGCTTCGGCGCGCTGGCGCGCCGAGCCGGCCGGTGCCCTGCGCGACCTGCGCGTGCTCTCGCTGGGCGCCCACCTCCTGAGCCTCGTGGTCGAGCGCGCCGGGCCGAGTCCCCACGATCCCGTGCGCTCGTCGTCGCGCGCCTCGAGCAGGAGCCCGGGCGCGTGTGGACGCGCGGGGAGCTCGCCGCGCTCGCCCACGTCCACCCGGCCCACGTCGACCGCCTGTTCCGGACCACGCACGGCGTGAGCGCGCTCGGGTTCCTCCGCCGGCTGCGCCTCGATCGCGCCCGGGCGCTCCTCGACGCGGGAGGGCTGACGGTGGCCGAGGTGGCCCGAGGGGCGGGCGCCCCCGACCCCGCGTACTTCAGCCGCGCCTTCCGCCGGCGCTTCGGCCTCGCCCCGAGCGAGCATGCGCGCAGGGCGTCCAAGTCCCCGCGCACGTCGTCCTAGCCCGCACGCGGGCGGCGCGGCACTCTCCGGCCCATGAGCCTCGCGACCGCCCTGCACCCCCGCAACCACGGCTTTCGGTGGGAGGACCACGACGGTCCCCTGCGCCGCGTCACGCCCGACGAGGCGCGCCAGTTCGACGAGCAGGGGTTCGTGCTCCTCGAGGGCCTGCTCGACGCGGCGAGCGTGGAGGTCGCGCGCGACGCGATCGACCCCATCGACGAGGAGACGAACCGCCTGCGGGCCGAGGCGGTCGCGGGGGAGCAGGACATCTCCCGGGCCGACGCGATCAACTTCAGCGCGAAGCTCGTCGCCCAGGACCCGCGGATCCGCGCCTTCGCCACCACCCCCGCGCTCGTCGAGGTGGCCATCAGCCTCGTCGGCCCGGATCTGCGCCTGTACTGGGACCAGCTCGTCTACAAGCGTCCCGGGACCTCGCAGCCGTTCCCCTGGCACCAGGACACGGCGTACGCCTACACGGAGCCCCAGCACTACCTCACCTGCTGGGTGGCGCTGGTGGACGCCACCGTGGAGAACGGCTGTCCCTGGGTCGAGCCCGGCACCCACCGGCAGGGGACGCTCGCGCACCGGTGGGAGCCCGGTCTGGGCTGGGTGTGCAAGTCCGCCGACGAGGGCGGTACGCCCGTGGAGGCGCGGGTCGGCGACGTCGTCGCGTTCTCGTCGCTGACCCCGCACCGCACCGGCCCGAACCTCTCGCCCGCGATGCGCGAGGCCTACATCCTCCAGTACGCCGCGGCCGGCACCCGGGTGTGGCCGGGCGACGACGAGCCCCACGACCTCGACCACCCGCAGGCCCAGTTCGTCGTCGCCGCCGAGGGCAGGCCGGTCTGCCCGCGCCGCGGCTGCTCAGCCCGTGATGGGCACGTGGCCCGGCCGGTCGGCGACGCGGCGCAGCCAGGCCCCGATCGCGGGGTGACCCCCGAGCCCGAAGCCGCCCTCCTCGGCGACGTGGGTGTAGGCGTACAGCGCGATGTCGGCGATCGTGAAGCGCTCGGCGACGAGGAACGCGCGGCCGGCCAGGTGGCGCTCCATCGCGTCCAGGGCCGCGTAGCCGGCTGTCCGCTTGGCCTCGAGGTCCGCCACCGGCGCCTCGATGCCGGCGTGCGCCCAGAAGCGCGCCACCGCGATGTGGGGCTCGTGGCTGTACTGCTCGAAGCACAGCCACTGGAGGACGTGCGCGCGCTCGAAGCGATCCTCGGGCAGGTACGGCGTCCCCTCCGCGAAGAACCACAGGATGGCGTTGGACTCGGCGAGCGGACGGCCGTCGCCGAGCACGAGGGTGGGCACCCGCAGCGCCGGGTTGAGATCGCCGAGCACCTCGCGGCGGTTCGAGCGGTCGACGACGTCGAGCTCGCGGCGCTCGAAGGGCACGCCGAGGAGCGTGAGGAGCAGGCGGACCTTGTAGCAGTTGCCCGACACCGGGCTGTCGTAGAGGAGCAGCGTCACCACCCCCATCGTCGCGCACCCGCCGGGGGTTGCGCCCACGCCCAGCGCAGGCCCCGGCTCTGCGCCGCGCCGCAAGCTGCCGCGCGCGCTCGTCGAGCAGGCGCACGAGTGGCCCGGAGCGCCGGAACGGATTCGGCCACGACCTCGGCGCCGTCCAGCCCGCGAGCGGCCCACAGCTCGCCGTCCACCTCGGTGAGCAGCACGGGGCCCGGCGGGACGGCCGCCGAGTCCAGGGCGGCGAGGCGCGCGAGCGCGGCGGCGTCGCCCGGGCCCGCCAGGCGCAGGACGACGGCCGTCATGCGGCCTCCGCGAGCAGGGCGTCGACGAGGCGCTCGGCGCCCCGCTGCTGCGGCGCGCGCTCGGGGTGCCACTGCACGCGGTGCAGCCAGGCCCGCAACCGCTCGGGCTCGGCCTCCCGGGGCGCGGCGCGCCAGGCCCGCACGAGCGTCTCCTGGCGCAGGTCCTCGGCGGTGCCCCGGTCGCCGACGATGCGCAGGATGCGGCGGGTGAGCGGGTCGCTCTGCTCGGTGAGGACGCTGTCGAAGCTCATCGTCTCATGAGGACGTCCGGGGGGCCCGGACCGGACACGCCGCGCGGCGGGACCCTACGCGCCGGGCAGCCAGGCGGCCGCGAGGAGCCCGCCGTCCACGGGGATCGCGGCGCCGTTGACCCACGCCGCCTCGTCGCTCGCGAGGTAGAGCGCGAGGCCGGCGACCTCCTCGGCGGTGCCCAGCCGGCGGGCGGGGTACCGGGAGGCCGCCCGGGCGAGCCCGGCTTCGGCGGCGGCGGCGTCGGGGAAGCGGGCGCGCACGAGCGGAGTGGGGAGCGTGCCCGGGCAGATCGCGTTGACCCGCACCCCGCCCCCGGCGAAGTCGACGGCCATCTGCCGCGTGAGGGCGACGACGCCGCCCTTCGCGGCCGCGTACGCCGCGTTGGCCGGGATGCCGGCAAGGCCGGCGACGCTCGCCAGGTTGACGATCGCGCCGCGCCCGCGCTCGAGCATGCCGGGCAGCACGGCGCGGGCCATGAGCCAGGTTCCGGTCAGGTTGACGGCGAGCACCCGCCCCCAGCTTGCGGGCGAGGTGGCCAGCGCGTCGCCGTCGCCGAGGACGCCGGCGCAGTGCACGAGCACGTCGACCGCGGGGTGCCGCCCGGCGAGCGCGAGCGTCGACGCCTCGTCGGCGACGTCCACGGCCCGGGCCACCGCGGGCTCCCCCGCCGCCTGCGCGGTCGCCGCGACGGCGGTCTCGTCGAGGTCCGCGCAGACGACCGTGGCGCCCTCCGCCGCGAAGCGCAGCGCGGCGGCGCGGCCGATCCCCGAGCCCGCGCCGGTGACCATCGCCGTCCTGCCCGCGAGCGCGCCGGCCGTGGGACTCACGCCTCGCCGAGCGAGGCGATGCGCCAGTTCGCGCCCTCGCGCACGAGGCGCACGGTGTCGACCGGCGCGTCCTCGGCGGTGCCCGGCGCGATCCGCGCCGTGGCCGTCGTGCCCGAGACCTGCACGTCGCGCACGCTGACCTCGAACGTGTCCGCGTCGTCGAGCGCCGCGGACACCGCGCGCGGGCAGGGGACGCCCCCCTGCTGCAGGCGCTGGACGAGCTCGCGGGCGAGCAGGGTGCAGACGCGCTGCTCGTCGCCGGCCTGCGCCGTCTCCTGAAGGTCCTCGAGCACGTCGGCGACCTCGCGCTCGGTCCCCTCGAAGTCCCCTCCGGCCGCCCCCTGCGCCCCGCACCCCGCGAGGGTCGCGACGAGCGCGAGGAGGCATGCGAGGCGACGCACGTCCGCCACACTAGCCCGGTGCCCGACACCCTCCCCGCCCTCGCCGAGGCGACCGTCGCCTGCCGCCGCTGCCCGCGGCTCGTCGCCTGGCGCGAGCAGGTCGCGCGGGAGCGGCGGGCCGCGTTCCGCGAGGCGGACTACTGGGGCCGCGCGGTGCCCGGCTTCGGCGACCCCGCCGCGCGCGTGCACCTCCTCGGGCTCGCCCCGGCCGCCCACGGGGCGAACCGGACAGGGCGCTTCTTCACCGGTGATCGCTCGGGCGACTTCCTCGTCGCCGCGCTGCACCGCACGGGGTTCGCCAACCGTCCCATCGCCGTCCACCGCGACGACGGGCTCGCCCTCGCCGGCGCCTGGATCGGCGCCGCGGTGCGCTGCGCGCCGCCGGCGAACCGTCCCACCCCGGCCGAGCGCGACGCCTGCCTGCCCTGGTCGCGCGAGGAGCTGCGCCTGCTGCCCGGGGCGCGCGTCGTCGTCTGCCTGGGCGCCTTCGCCTGGGACGCCGGCCTTCGCCTGCGCGCCGCGCTCGGCGCGCCCGCCGTCCGGCCCCGCCCGCGCTTCGGCCACGGCGCGCTCGCCCCCGGCGAGCCCTGGCCGCTGCTCGGCTGCTTCCACCCCAGCCAGCAGAACACGTTCACGGGCAGGCTCACCCCGGCGATGCTCGACGAGGTGCTCCTGCGCGCCCGCGAGCTCGCCGGGCTCCCGTCGACCTAGTGTCGTTGGGGGTGGACGTCTACCTGCGCATCCTCCGCGTCCCCCGGGTGGGGCGGCTGCTGGCCGCGAACCTGCTCGCCCGCCTGCCCATCGGCATCAACGGGCTGGCCATCATCCTGTTCCTGCGCGCGCAAACCGGCTCGTTCGCCGTCGCCGGGCTCGTGGCGGGCGCGCTCGCCCTGGGCAGCGGCTCGGGCGCCCCGCTCCAGGCCCGGCTCGTCGACCGCCACGGCCGCCGTGTGCTCGTCCCCCTCGCCCTCGCCCACGCGGCGGGGCTCCTCGCCCTCCTGGCCCTCGGCACCCTCGGCGCGCCCTCGCTGCTCCTCGCGCTCACCGCGCTCGGCGCCGGCCTCGTGCTGCCGCCGATCTCCTCCGTGATGCGTGCGCGCTACCCCGCGCTCCTGCGCGCGGACCCGGCCCTCGTGCGCTCGGCCTTCGCCCTGGACTCCGTGCTCACGGAGACCATCTTCACCCTCGGGCCGCTGCTCACGGCCGTGCTCGTCGCCACCCTGGAGCCCCAGGCCGCGCTCGTCCTCTCGGCGGGCGCGGTGGTCTGCGGGACCGTCGCCTTCGTGACCGGCCTGCCGCCGGCCCCGGGCGGCGGGGAGGGGCGCCGGAGCGCGACCGGGGACGCGCTCGGGGCGCTGCGCTCCCCCGCGATCCGCACGCTCGTCCTCGCGACGCTGCCCATCGGGTTCGCCTTCGGCGCGATCGAGGTCGCGCTGCCCGCGTTCGCCACGGAGCAGGACCGGCCCGAGCTCGCCGGGGTGCTCCTCGCGGTGTGGTCGCTCGGAAGCCTCGTCGGCGGCCTCGTCTACGGCGCGCGGGCGCGCAGCGGTCCGCTGCCGCGTGTGCACCTGCGCCTGGCGGTCCTCGTGGCCGTCGGGTTCCTCCCACTGCTCCTCGCGCCCTCCTTCGCGGTCATGGCCCTGCTCGTCATCCCCGCCGGGGTGTTCGTGGCTCCGCTCATCGCCACGCGCAACGAGCTCGCGGGGACCGCGGCGCCGGCCGGCGCCGAGACCGAGGCCCTGACCTGGCCGCTCACCGCGCTCGTGAGCGGCATCGCCCTGGGCGCGGCGGTGGGCGGCTCGCTGGCCGACGGCGTGGGCTGGCGCGGGGCCGTGGTCGCGGGCGTGCTCGCCGCCGCGCTCGGGGCGACGGTCGCCGTGCTCGGGCGCGCGAGGCTGGGCCGCGCGGAGGCGCCACCCGTACTCTCCTCCTGATGGCCCTCTCCGCCTTCAGCCCCCGCGTGCGGGACTGGTTCGAGGCGGCCTTCGAGCGGCCCACGGCGGTCCAGGAGCAGGCCTGGCCGGCGATCGCCTCCGGCGAGCACGTCCTCATCTCCGCCCCCACGGGCTCGGGCAAGACGCTCGCCGCCTTCCTCTGGGGGCTCGACCGGCTGAGCGCCGCCGGAAGGGGCCCGGAAGCCGGGAGGGGGCGGGAGCCGGGCGAAGCCCGGCCGTCCCCCGACGCGGGAGGCGGCCGTGCCCCGACTCCGGGCACGCGCCTCGTCTACGTCTCCCCCCTCAAGGCGCTGTCCTACGACATCGAGCGCAACCTCCGCGCGCCCCTGCGGGGGATCGGCGGCGACCTCACCGTCGCCATCCGCACCGGCGACACGCCCCAGCGCGAGCGCGTGGCCATGCGCCGCGAGCCGCCGGACATCCTCATCACGACGCCCGAGTCGCTGTTCCTCATCCTCA
>JALYMR010000162.1 GCA_030773615.1 Actinomycetota bacterium | reverse complement strand
GGTCCGGGCGGTGGCGGCCACGCCCGCCGACCTCCCCGGCGCGCTGCGCGACTACGAGACCACGCGCAAGGCTCGCGCCGAGCTCGTCGTGCGCCGCTCGCGCGCCGTCGGTCGCCTCGCTGACGTCAACGGGCTCCTCGCCGCCCGTCTGCGCGACCTCGCCGTCCGCGCCACTCCCCCAGCCGTGACCGTCCGTCAGCTCACCCCGCTGCTCACGCCGGCGATGACACGACCACGACCCCCTGCGCAGCGCAGCGGGTCGTGTGGCCGCGCCCATCATGGGGAATCGCGGCCGCTGATCGGCGGCGGCGCCTGCTCTGATATATCATTTGCTGCGGTGTTGAACGAGCTGCCCGAGCACCCCGCCTTCCTGTGGCGCAACCCCGACCCGAAGCGCTCGTACGACGTGGTCATCGTCGGCGCGGGGGGGCACGGCCTGGCCACGGCCTACTACCTGGCCAAGAACCACGGGATCACCGACGTCGCGGTGGTCGAGAAGGGCTGGCTCGGCGGCGGCAACGCCGGGCGCAACACGACGATCATCCGCTCGAACTACCTGTGGGACGAGAGCGCGGCGATCTACGAGCACTCGCTCAAGCTCTTCGAGGGGCTCTCGGAGGAGCTCGACCTCGACATCCTCTTCAGCCAGCGGGGCGTGATGAACCTCGCCCACAGCCTCGGCGACGTGCGCGAGGGGCTGCGGCGGGTCAACGCGAACCGGCTCAACGGCGTCGACGCGGAGTGGCTCGAGCCCGAGGACGTCAAGCGCCTCGCGCCGATCATCGACATCTCCCCGGACGTGCGCTACCCCGTGCTCGGGGCGACCTTCCAGCCCCGGGGGGGCATCGCGAAGCACGACTACGTCGCCTGGGGCTTCGCGCGCGCCGCCGACGCGCTCGGCGTCGACCTCATCCAGGGCTGCGAGGTCACGGACATCGTGGTGCGTGACGGGCGCGTGGAGGGCGTCGAGACCTCGCGGGGAACGATCCGCGCCGGCCAGGTCGCCTTCGCCGCCGCCGGGAACACCTCCGCGCTGGCCGACATGGTCGGGCTGCGGCTGCCCCTGCAGAGCCACCCGCTCCAGGCCCTCGTGTCCGAGCTGCTCGAGCCCGTGCTCGACTGCGTCGTCATGTCCAACGCCGTCCACGTCTACGTGAGCCAGGCGCACAAGGGCGAGCTCGTCATGGGCGCCGGCGTCGACGGCTACAACGGCTATGCCCAGCGGGGCTCGTTCCACGTCATCGAGCGCCAGCTCGCCGCGGCGCTCGAGCTCTTCCCCATCTTCAGCCGCGCCCACGTCCTGCGCACCTGGGCGGGCACGGTCGACGTGACGCCGGACGCCTCGCCCATCGTGAGCGCCACCCCGATCGAGGGCCTCTACGTGAACTGCGGCTGGGGCACGGGCGGCTTCAAGGCCACGCCGGGCTCGGGTTGGGTCTACGCGCACACCCTCGCCCACGAGGAGCCCCACCCGCTCAACCGTCCGTTCTCCCTCGACCGCTACCTGAGCGGCGCCCTCATCGACGAGCACGGCGCCGCGGCCGTGGCGCACTAGCCCGTGCTCCTGATCGCCTGCCCGTGGTGCGGCCCGCGGGACGAGCCCGAGTTCACCCCCGGCGGCGAGGCCCACGTGAGCTACCCCGAGGACCCCGACGCGCTCTCCGACGAGGAGTGGGGCCACTTCCTGTTCGTGCGCGCGAACCCGCGCGGGATGTTCGCCGAGCGCTGGTGCCACACGCACGGCTGCCGGCGCTGGTTCAACGCGGTGCGCGACACGACGACGAACGAGGTCCTCGCCACCTACCCGCCCGGCGAGGGGGCGCCCATGACGGCGTGAGCGCCCACCGCCTGCCGCAGGGCGGCCGGATCGACCGCTCCCGGCCGCTGCGCTTCACCTTCGACGGGGTGGAGTACGAGGGCTTCAGGGGTGACACCCTCGCCGCCGCCCTGCTGGCCAACGGCGTCGACGTCGTCGGCCGCGGGATCTCCTCCGGCCGCCCCCGCGGCGTCTTCTCCGTCGGGGTGGAGGAGCCCAGCGCGCTCGTGCAGGTCGAGCTCGCCGGTGCCTCGGAGCCCATGCTCCGCGCGACGCAGGTCGAGCTGCACGAGGGCCTGCGGGCACGCTCGCTGCGCGCGCGGGGACGCCTGGTGACCGAGCGCGACGACGCGCTCTACGACAAGGTCCACGTGCACTGCGAGGTGCTCGTGGTCGGCGGCGGGCCCGCCGGGCTCGCCGC
>JALYMR010000161.1 GCA_030773615.1 Actinomycetota bacterium | reverse complement strand
GGCCGGGACGTCGATCGCGCGCCGCAGGGCGACGACGTCGGCCGCCTTGCGCAGCGTCGAGGCGCGGGCGTCGGCGACGACGCTGCCGAGGTCGCGCTCCCCCGCTTCGAGGAAGGGGTAGAGGAAGGCGGTCGGGTCGTCGGGCGCGGAGACGGTCGTCTTCGGTCCCTGGCTCCCGGGCGCGAGGCGCTCGAGGGCCACGCCGGCGTGGCAGAGCAGGCGGTCGCCGACGGCGGGGTGCTCGACGAGCTCGACGGCCACCTGCTCGCGCAGGCCCCCGCGCTCGACGAGGGCGCTGCGCTCGCCGACGGCCACGACCTGCGCCTCCACGGCGACGTCGCCGCAGGTGATGCAGGCGTCGTCGAGCAGCCCGGGGTGCTCGAAGAAGACGTGCACGAGCTCCCACAGCACGTGGTAGGCCGTCTCCTGCACCTCCTGGACGACGGCGGGGTCGTCGCTGGCCACCGCGAAGACGTGGTCGGCGCGGACGTCGCCGCGATCGGCGCCCACGAGGGCCAGGGTGAGCAGCCCGCGCGTCGAGGCGTCGGCCAGCCACGCCGCCAGGGCAGCGTCCCCGTCCCCGTGCGCGATCCCGAGTGCGACGTCGCCCCCCCGGGCGAGCACGCCGAGCGAGCCGGAGCGCGTCGGGTCGCTCGTCAGCGCGAGCGCGGGCAGCGCCCGCTTGCCCACGATCACCGGATGCATGAACTCGACGGCCACGTGGGCGGCGTCGGTGGCCGCGCGGCCGGTGCCGTGGGCGATGAGCGTCGCGCCGCGGGCGAACGCGCGGGCCAGCTCGTGCGCCGCGCGCGCGAGGCGCTCCTGCTCGTCCTCCACGAAGCGCAGCAGCACCCGCTCGCGCTCGGCAACGCGGGCGTCGGCGGCGCGCGGGCCGGTGGCGGCGGGTGCGCTCACTCGATCGCGCTCGACCGGAGCTCCGAGAGCTCCTGCTCGTAGGGATCGCCGAGCTGCTCGAGGAACTCGCGCGTGGCTCGGGCCTCCCCCTCGTCGACCTTCGACATCGCGAACCCGACATGGATCAGGACCCAGTCGCCGACGTCCACGCGATCGGGTCCCTCGGCGAGCAGCCCCACGTTGATGTTGCGGCGCACGCCGGAGACCTCGGCCTTGGCGATGTGGTGCTCGGGCTGCACCCACTCGACGATCCGCCCGGGGATGCCTAGGCACATGGCGCTGCGGTCCTCCTCGCCGCGATGGCGGCCTGTCCGAAGCTGATCCCGCCGTCGTTGGGCGGCACCCGGCGGTGGCTGAGCACCGCGAACCCCATGCGCGCGAGCCTACTCCTCGTCGACGCCAGCAGCCGCAGATTCTGAAAGGCGCCTCCCGAGAGCACGACCGTGCGCGGTCCGCCCGCGGCGGCGCACGCGGCGGCGGCGACCGCGGCCACCCCCTCGTGGAACGCGGCGGCGATCTGGGGCCGGGGGCGCCCCGCGGCGAGGTCGTCGTGGGCGGCGGCGACGAGGTCGGCGCCGGTGATGACCCCGCCGGAGATGCGGCAGGGGTAGGGCGCGGCGGCCACGCGGCCAGCGAGGCGCTCGAGCTCGACGGCCGCCTGGCCCTCGTAGGTCACGCGGTGGCGAAGCCCGAGGAGCGCCGCGAGAGCGTCGAACAGCCGTCCCATCCCCGACGACAGCGGCGCGTTGACCCGCAGGCTCTGGCGCACGAGCGGCCAGCGCTCGAACGGCACCGGCCGACCCGCCCGCTCGAGGTAGGCCGCGGCCGTGCGCCACGGCTCGCGGATCGCCGCCTCGCCGCCGGGCAGTGCGACCGGGTCGAGATGGGCGACGCGCTCGAAGGCATCGAGGTCGCAGCGGAGCACCTCGCCGCCCCACAGCGTGCCGTCCGTGCCCAGCCCGGTGCCGTCGAAGACCACTGCGAGGGCCGGCCCCCCGTGGCCGTGCTCGGCCAGGCAGGCGGCGGCGTGGGCGTGGTGGTGCTGCACGCCGACGAGCTCGGCGTCCTGCTCGCGGGCCCATGCCGTCGAGAGGTAGTCGGGGTGCAGGTCGTGCGCGACGACCTCCGGGCGGACCCCGAGCATCGCCAGGTAGAGCTCGAGGTCGGCGCGGAAGGCGCGGTAGGCCTCGGCGGAGTCGAGGTCGCCGAGGTGGGCCGAGGGGAACGCCTCGCTCCCGCGCGCGACGCAGAAGGTGCTCTTGAGCTCCGCGCCGGCGGCGACGATCGTGCGGCGGGCCGGCACCGGCAGCGGCAGCGCGGTCGGCGCGAAGCCGCGCGACCGGCGCACGGGGAAACCCGCGCGCAGGACGGAGTCCTCGCAGCGGCGGTGGATCGGGCGGTCGTGGGTGAGGAAGGCGTCGGCGATCGCGCCGAGACGGCGCCGCGCGTCCCCGTCGTCGACGGCAATCGGCTCGTCCGACCGGTTCCCGCTAGTCATGACGAGGGCCCCGCCGGCGTCGTGCACCAGCAGGTGGTGCAGCGGGGTGTAGGGGAGCATGAGCCCGAGCCATGGGCTCCCGGGCGCCACGGCGCCCGCCAGCGACGCCCCGGCCCGGCGGCGCAGCAGCACGATCGGGCGCTCGGGCGAGCGCAGCAGCGCGTCCTCGCCCGTGTCGACGTGGGCGAGCGCGCGCGGGTCGGTCGCCATGACCGCGAAGGGCTTGTCCTCGCGGTGCTTGCGCGCCCGGAGGCGAGCCACCGCCTCCTCGTCGGCGGCGGCGCAGGCGAGGTGGTAGCCGCCGAGGCCCTTCACGGCCAGGATGGCGCCCTCGCGCAGCAGGCCCACGGCGTCCTCGACGGGCATGGAGAGGCGCGGGCCGCAGTCCGGGCAGCAGATGGGCTCGGCGTGGAAGCGGCGGTCGGCCGGGTCCTCGTACTCGCGGCGGCACGCGCCGCACATCGCGAACGCGGCCATCGTGGTGCGCGAGCGGTCGTAGGGGACGCCCCGGACGATGGTGAAGCGCGGGCCGCACGACGTGCAGCAGACGAAGGGGTGGCGGAAGCGGCGGTCGAGCGGGTCGAGCAGCTCGCGCAGGCAGTCGTCGCAGGTCGCGAGGTCCGCCGGCACCAGCGCGCGCGTGGCACCGGCGGCGTCCGCGCTGGGGGCGATGGTGAACGCCGCCTGCCCGCGGAGCGCGAGCGGTCGTGCGGCCACGGCGGCGATCCGGGCCGCGCGCGGGGCCTCGGCCACGACCTGCGCCGCGAAGGCGTCGAGCGCCGCCGGCTCGCCCTCGGCCTCCACGACGACCCCGTGCTCGTCGTTGCGCACGAAGCCCCCGAGGCGGTGGCGCGCGGCGAGCCGGTGGACGAAGGGCCGGAAGCCGACGCCCTGCACGACGCCGGCGATGTCGAAGCGGCGCCGCTCGCGCTCACGCTCGGCGGCGAGCGCCATCCCCTCAGCCCCCGGCCGACTCGGGCTCGCGGGGGCTCTCCAGGGCGCGCAGCACCGCCTCGAGGTCGGCGTTCACGCCGCGCAGGGCAGGGCCGATGGGCTCCGTCTGGCGCTCGATGGCCCGCACGCCGAAGGCCACCCGGGCCAGCGCCTGCGAGACCTTCCGCAGCGTGGCCGCGATGGCGATGAGGTAGCCGGCCAGGGCCCCGACGAGGAGGACCACCTCGCCCAGGGTGAAACCGATCAGCGTCCGCTTGCTCACGTGGCGTCCTCCATCAGCTCGCCCCTCGCTCCAGCTCCTCGCGAAGCGTCGCCGTCCGCGCCTTCGTCTCGTGCAGCAGGTGCGCCGCCTGCGTGTTCTGGGCGAGCCGCTTGCCCGCGGTCCACACCCGGTCGACGGCGGCATCGACCTCGAGGACCGCTCGGCGCAGCGCCTCGAGCAGGCCGCCGACGGCCGCGAGGACGACCACCCCGCCGGCCAGCGTCCTGCGCCAGCGCTGCTCCGTCCGGCCGCGACGCCTCACGTCATCCCCTGCTCCGGGCTCGCACCGCACGCCGCCGTGCGGACGGCGCCGGCGAGCGCGCCGAGGCGGGCGAGCTCGGCGGCCGCGTCCGTGTTGCGCGCGATGCCCTCGCCCGTGGCCGCGACGTCCTCGGCGTAGCGCCGGATCTCGAGCGTCACCGCCAGCGTGCGGTGCAGGAGCACGGCCGCGAGGGCGACGGCGCCCGCGCCGCCCGCCAGCCCCACCGAGGCAAGCGCGCTCACGCGCCCTCCCGGGCCGCCCGCAGCTCGTGGGCGAGGCGGTCGAGCGCCCCGTTCACGGCGGCGAGGTCGAACAGCGGGGCGGTGTGTCGCCGCGCGCCGTCGATGGCCTCCTCGATCTCCCCCGCTTGGTGGACGATGCGGCGGGCGAGCCCGATGATCGCTAGCAGCAGGCCCGCCGCGACGAGCACGACGACGCCTCCCAGCGCCCAGCCCAGCTTCCAGCGATCGGACGACACCATCGGCGCTTTGCCTCCCCGGGTCGGGATGCGGTAGATGTACCACACACAGACCCCCGCCCAACACGGAGCGAGAGCATGGCGACAGCCACCCCGAAGGACGCAGGCGCGCCCGAGGGCTCGGGCAAGACCCCGGCCCAGCGTCTGCTCGACGTCCTCGGCCCGGTCGGGGGGTCGTTCGACTTCGACGCGATCGGCGACTTCGGGCTGCCGGCGCGCATGGACATGGAGCACCTCGCCGAGCCCGTGGCGAAGGCGGGCCCCGCCACCCGCCTGGGACCGCTCGAGAAGGTGCACGTCTTCTGGTTCGCGGGCATGAGCTGCGACGGCTGCTCCGTCTCGGTCACCGGCGCCACCACCCCGTCCATCGAGAGCCTGCTCCTCGGCACGCACCCGGGGCTCCCGCGGGTCGTCCTGCACCACCCCGTGCTCACCCACGAGTCCGGGCCGCACTACCTCGCGGCCGCCGAGCGCGCGGTGCGGGGCGAGCTCGACGCCCCCTACGCCATCGTCCTCGAGGGCTCCATCACCGACGAGACGATCGCCATGCAGACCGGCGGCCACTGGGCGGGCAACGGCGAGGCCCCGTGGGGCCCCGACGGCGAGGACCGGACGATCACCTGCGAGGAGTTCGTCGCGCGCCTGGCCCCGGGGGCCGCGGCGTCGATCGCCATCGGCACCTGCGCGACGTGGGGGGGCATCCCGTCCGCCCGCGGCAACCCGACGGGGGCCATGAGCCTCATGGACTTCCTGGGCAAGGACTACCGCAGCGCCTTCGGCCTGCCCGTGGTCAACGTGCCCGGGTGCCCGCCGATCGGCAATAACTTCAACGAGGCGGTCGCCGCCATCCTCTACTTCCTGCAGGGCTTCGGGCCGCTGCCCGAGTTCGACGAGCTCGGCCGGCCCGCCTGGCAGTTCGGCGAGACGGTGCACCGCCACTGCGTCCGCGGGGCCTACTACGAGGAGGGCGACTTCGCCCAGGAGTTCGGCGACGCGAACTGCCTGGTGGAGATCGGCTGCTGGGGCCCCGTGGTCAACTGCAACATCACCTCCCGGGGGATGATCAACCACGTGGGCGGGTGCATGAACGCGGGTGCCCCGTGCGTGGGGTGCACCATGCCGGGCTTCCCCGACAAGTTCGCGCCGCGCTGGAAGGCGCCGCCCGGCTCGAAGGCCTCCACGAGCGCCTCGCGCCTGCTCGGCAGCGTCATCAAGCCGCTGCGGATGTACACGAACGAGCACCTCAACCGCGAGGGGCGCTGGGACCTGCACCACGACGTCCCGAGCGGGTGGGCGCGCGAGAAGGCCGAGCCCGGACGGGCGAGGGACCTGGGGCACAAGCTCTACGACCGCCTGCGGCGCTCGGACGACGGCCCCCGCAAGACCGACCACGAGCCGCGGGGCAAGCGCGTCGAGCTGACCCAGCGGGAGGACCCGGCGACCGAGCGGGTCCTGCCCGGCGGCGAGGAGGCGTAGGGCCATGTGCTTCAAGAACCTCCCGGTCGAGTTCGACGCGGCGGGCAACGCCACGCTGAAGGGCGGCATCCCGGACCCGTACTCCGTCACCGTCACGAAGCCGGACGTGGGCAAGACCGACGCCGAGCGCGAGGAGGACATCCGGCGCCTCATGGCCCGCAACGGGCACATCCGGGACATGAACATGGACCCCGTGACGCGGATCGCGGGGGCGATGGCCATCAACGTGACCGCCGACCTCGAGCAGGGGCGCTACCTCGACGCCCGCGCGAACGCCCCCCTGTTCCGCGGCTACGAGGTCATCGCCATGGGCCGCGACCCGCGCGACGCGATCTTCATCACCTCGCGCGCGTGCGGGGTGTGCGGAGGCGTGCACTCGCACGCCTCCGCCTACGCGATCGAGATGGCCATGGGCCTGGCGCCGCCCCCGCTGGGCACGGTCGTGCGCAACCTCGGCGAGGCGGCCGAGATGGGCTACGACAACCCCCTGCACCTCTACCTGCTCGCCGGGCCGGACTACTGCGAGCCGGTCGTGAAGGCGACCACGCCGCACCTGTGGAAGAAGGCGCAGTCCTGGAGCTGCCCGGGCGTCGAGCACCACCGCTTCCGCACGATGGCCGAGCTCATGTCCGCGCTCAACCCGCTGACCGGCGAGCTCTACCGGGAGGGCCTCGACTTCACGCGCCTGGCGCGCGAGCAGTTCCTGCTGCTGCACGGCAAGTACCCGCACCCGGAGAGCATCGTCCCCGGCGGCGTCTCGTCGACCATCACGCTGCAGACCCTCAACGAGTTCCACTCCCGGCTGAGCAAGATCTTCGACTACGCGCAGCGCATGGTCGCGATCTGGGACGACCTCACGGCGTTCTTCTACGAGGCCGACGAGCGCTACAAGCTCGTCGGCGCACGTCCGGTGAACCTCATCGACACGGGGTTCTGGGATGACCCGAACGCCTACGACGCGACCTACGCGAACTGCAACGCGTGGGGCGAGCGCCGGTGGTCGACGCCCGGGGCGATCGTCGACGGCGAGCTCGTGACCACGAGGCTGACGGACCTGAGCGTCGGCCTGGAGGAGTTCGTGGAGCACTCCTGGTACGAGGAGTGGTCGGGCGGCCCGTACGAGACCGACCCCGCGGGCAACCCGATCAGCCCCTACCACCCGTGGAACAAGCGAACCCTGCCCAAGCCGGGCGAGAAGAGCTGGAAGGAGAAGTACACCTGGTCCACGGCCCCCCGCTGGGACCGCCGGGTGATGGAGGCCGGCGCCTACGCCCGGCTGTTCATCACGGCGATGGCCCGCAAGCAGCCGGCGAACGACTTCGTGGAGGCCACGGGGCACAGCATGCGCCTGCGGGTGCCCAAGGGCCTCACGCCCGAGGCCGAACTCGAGTGGCGCGTGCCGGACACCTGGAACGCCTTCGAGCGCAACCGCGGCCGCGCTTACCACTACCTGTTCAGCCAGCTCGTCTCGCTCGCGAGCCTCATGGACGCCTACGACCTCATGCGCAAGGGCGAGAAGCGGGTCGCCGCCGTGGCGCCGGAGGACCTGACGAAGCACATCCCCGACGGTCCGGCCCTCGGCGTCGGGTGGTGGGGCGCCGGGCGCGGCTTCCTGACCCACTTCCTCGCGCTCGACGAGGCCGTGATCGACAACTACCAGATCATCACGCCGTCGACGATCAACGCCTCCCCGCGCGACCCCTGGGACCAGCCCGGCCCCTACGAGGAGTGCATCATGAACACGCCGATCCTCGAGGACCTCTCCGACCCGGCGCGGTTCACGTCGATCGACATGCTGCGGGCGGTCCGCAGCTTCGACCCCTGCATGCCGTGCACCACCCACGTGCACACGGGCCGGGGGACGGTCGTGCGCGAGGTCAACACCTGCGCGTGCGGCGTCGACGACTGACGGCCTCCCCGGCGGCGTGACCGTCCTCGTCGGGGGGGTCGGCCAGCTCTACCAGGGCGACCTGGACCTCGGGCGCCACGCGGTCGAGGTCCTCGCCGGGCAGGACCTGGGGGCGGGCGTGCTCGTCGAGGACCTGCACTACGGGGCCGTCGCCGTCGTGCAGCGCCTCGAGGACCTGCGGCCGGCCTCGCTCGTGCTCGTCGGCGCGGCCCAGCGCGGGCGTCCTGCGGGCACGCTCGAGCGCCGTCGGGTGCGCGGCGTCGACCGCCCCCCGGAGGAGCTGCAGCTGGCCGTCGGCGACGCGGTCACCGGGTACGTCACCATCGACCTCGTCGTCGAGGTCGCGTTCGCCCTCGGCGCCCTGCCCGCCCGGACGGTGACCATCGAGGTCGAGCCGGTGTCCGTGGAGCCCGCCGAGCGCCTGTCGCCGCGGGCCGAGCGCCTCCTCCGCGAGGTCGTCCGGCTCGCCGCCCAGGAGGCGCGACGCGCGCGCCTCCTCGCGCTCGCCGACGAGCTGCGGGCGCTGCAACTGCCCGCCGGGCGTGCGCTCACGCCGCTCGACGCCCTGCTTGCCGAGCTCGACGCCCTCGACGAGCACGGTGGGTGGGGGCGGACGTTCCAGCTGCGCGAGGCCCTGGGCGAACCGCTGGCCGGCGACGGCGGGGACGACGCCCCGGGGGCGCACGGCCAGGCGCTCGCCCGCGCGCTCGTCGACGAGCTCGACCGCCTCGCGGCGGCCCGCTAGTCGTCCTTGAGCCGGCCCAGGCTCTGGGG